>DATIUR010000297.1:0-13307 GCA_035466675.1 Anaeromyxobacteraceae bacterium
CCGGAAGCGTGAACGGGCGTGTGGCGGACCGGCTGGCCGCGCTGGCCGAGAAGGCGAGGGCCTTCGCGGCGGCGGCCGCCGGCCGCGAGCTCGGCAGCGAGGGCACCGCGCATGGCTGAGGTCGGCTTCCTGGTGCGGCGGATCGTGGTGGGGCTCGACGCCTCGGAGCCCAGCCTCGACGCGCTCTCCGCCGCCGCCGCCCGGGCCCGCCGCCTCGGATCCGACCTGCGCGCCCTCTTCGTGGAGGACCAGGACCTCCTCCGGCTGGCCGCCCTCCCCTTCGCCCAGGAGGCGCGCACGCCGGCGGGCGCCTTCGACCGGCTCGTCCGCGACGAGGTCGAGGCGCAGCTCCGCGCCCTGGCGGCCCGGGCGCGGCAGGCGCTGGAGCGGGCGGCGGCCCGGGTCCAGGTGTCGTTCACCTTCGAGGTGGCGCGCGGGGCGGTCACGCCCCGGGTGCTCGCCGCCGCCGGGGAGGAGGACCTGCTCGTTCTCGGGGCGGGCGGCCACGCGCGCTCGGGGCGGACCGCGCCGGGAGGCACGGCCCGGGCGGCGGCCCGGGACGCCCGGGCCTCCGTGCTCCTGCTCGCCCGCGGGGCCCGCATGGGCGATCCGGTGGTGGCGGTCCACGACGGCGCGCCGGGGTCGGCCCGCGCGGTGGCTGCGGCGGCCCGCCTCGCCGCCCCGGACGAGGGGCCCGTCGTCCTCGTCTCCGCCGAGCGGGCCGAGCCCCTGTCGGCCGAGGCGCGGGCCCTGGCCGGCCCCCGGGTCCGGATCCGGTCGGTCCGGCGCGGCCGGCCGTGGCTCCGCTCGGCGCTCGTCGAGCTCCGCCCCGCGCTGCTCGCGCTCGGGGCCGGCAGCGGCGCCCTGGCCGGGGACGGGCTCGAGGACCTGCTCGCCCTGGGGGCGCCGGTCCTGCTGGTGAGGGGCGAGGCGGGGACCCGCGCCCGGGCCCCCTAGCCCTTCGCGTGCCCGCCCGCCTCGGCGTGCTCGTACACCGGCAGCAGTCGCGACCCGATGTCGAACGCGACGATGGCGACGGCGACGAGGCCCACCGTCACGGCGATCTCGAAGATCGACGGGAAGTAGGTGAAGTCCCGGAACCCGAACTGGGCGGTCAGCGCGACGTTGAACCGGTTCAGCACCACGCCGAAGGCGGAGAGGCCGGCGCAGGCGAGGAGCCCGGCCTGCGTCCGCCGGACCGACGGGAAGAGGCCGAGCAGCGCGGCGGGCAGGGCCACGGTCCCGAACAGCTCGACCCAGAAGGCCACGTGCCGGCCGTCGAGCTGCCAGACCGTCACGTTGCGCGCGTACAGGTCGGTCACCTTCATGGCGAAGTAGACGAGGAGCGCCGTGGCCAGCCCCTTGCCCAGGGAGGAGACGAGCGGCATGTCGACCGCCCGGCCGTGCGCCCGGGCGCCGAGGATGTTCTCCAGGGTCACGACCGACAGGCCCGCCACGATGGCGCTGGCGTAGAACATCGGCCCCAGGGCCGGAGAGGCCCACAGCTCGGACATCTTCTCCGGGACGACGAGGAAGAGCGCCCCCAGGGACGACTGGTGCAGGGTGGAGAGGACGATGCCGGCCACCACCAGGAAGATGTAGATGCTCCGGAAGAACCGGACCGCCCGCTCCATCTTCAGGGCCTCGAGGGCCATGGCCAGGACGTCCACGGCCAGCACGGTGGTGTAGAGCATCACGCACCAGGCCACCTCGAACAGCACCGAGCTCGTGTTCCACATGACGAGGGCGTGCCAGATGCGCCAGGGGAGTCCCAGGTCCACCAGGATGCCGACGACCACCAGCGCGTAGCCGATGAAGGCCGACAGCTTGGCCGGGCGGACCAGCGCGTGGAACTTCTTCAGGTCGAAGACGTAGACCGCGGCCGACAGCGTGAAGCCGCCCGCCGCCAGGGCCACGCCCGTCATCACGTCGAAGGCGATCCACAGGCCCCAGGGCCGGCCGTCGTTCAGGTTGGTGACGGCCCCCAGGCCCAGGGCGAAGCGGAGCACCATGGAGACGAAGCCGATCAGGATGAGGGCGTACGCGATGGCGCGCCCGCGGGAGATCCTCGGCAACGGCATGACCTAGCCCTCCTTCCCTTCCTGCTGCTCGACCTTGGCGCGGCGCTGGTTCAGGTAGTACAGGCCGAGCGACAGGCCGCCCGCGGCGGCCGCCACCCACGGCACCCCGTGCATCCACTCCTTGCTCGCCCGGCCGAACGGGACCTCGCCCAGGTCGGTGCGGAACCCCTCGTCCTCGAGCCCCATCCGGTCGAACGACACGGGCGTCAGGTAGAGCACGCCGGTGCCGCCGACCGTGCGCTCGCCGTAGACCTCGGGCAGGTAGCGCGCCGGCTCGGCCTCGATGCGCCGGTGCGCCTCCGCCAGCAGGTCCTCCCGCTCGCCGAACTGCAGCGCGCCGGTCGGGCAGGTGGACACGCAGGCGGGCTTCTTGCCGGCGGCCTGGCGGTCCGCGCAGAAGGTGCACTTGCGGACGTAGGGCGCGAGCGAGCTCCACTGGTACTTGGGCACCTGGAACGGGCAGGCCACCATGCAGTACCGGCAGCCGATGCACTTCTCGTCCTGGTAGGAGACGGCCCCCTCCGCGGTCTTCTCGAGGGCGCCGACCGGGCAGGCGGACGCGCAGGCCGGCTCCAGGCAGTGCATGCACTGCCGCTTCACGAAGCTCCACCGGAACGAGCCGTCCGGCGCCGAGACCTCCTGGAACAGCACGCGGGTGAAGTTGTTGGCGTCGAGGTGCCTCGGATTGCTGCCCGTCTCCGAGAAGGACGACTTGCCCGCCTCGAGCTCGTTCCAGCTCTTGCACGCCACCTGACAGCCCCGACACCCGACGCACCGGGTGGTGTCGACCAGCATCGCCTTGCTCATGGCTCGATCCGCCTCTCGTCCTTCGGCAGCTCGTAGAGGGAAGCGCCCACGCGCTCGTAGCCGCGCCCCGTCGCGAGCACGTCCAGGTGCAGCGTGGGCCAGTCCGCCAGGAACAGATCCTCTTCGCCCTCGCCGGTGTACGTCTTCACGTAGGCCCGGCACTCGTTGCAGACGTCGATGCGGAGGCCCTCCTCCCCCTCGACCTGGAGGATCCCCAGCGCCCCCTGCGCCTCGGTGCCGCAGACCGGGCAGCCGATGCGCCGGTACCGCCAGCGCGTCCCGCAGCAGCCGCAGGCGAGGAACCGCAATCGCCCCTCTTCCCGGGGAACGAGCTGTGCGGAGAGCGGGAGCGCGCCGCAGGTCGGGCAGGAGCCGCGCCCCCAGCGCGCCTCGTCGTGCCAGGCGGCGGAGCGCTCCACCACCGGGCCCAGGACCCGGCGCAGCGCCATCCAGCCCAGGAACCGGAGCAGGCCGGGGTGCGCCGATGGCGGAGGCTCCGCTCCCGAGGCGACCCAGGCGATGGCGCGCACCCTCTCGCCCCGCCCCCCCAGCTCGCCGCGCAGGTCACGGCAGGCCTGCCCGATCCGGCCGGGCGGCGACGCCGCCGCCAGCCGCTCCAGCATCTCGTCCAGCGCCTCCGCCGCCGCGGCCGAGACGTCGAGCCCGGCGGACCGGCTCTGCAGGAGCGGGACGCCGGCCGCCTGGTCGGAGGCGTACGACTCGAAGCTCGGAAGCGCCAGCGGGGCCGGCGGCTCCCGGGCGGCGTCCTCGACCATCCCCTGGAACCGCGCGATGGGCTCCAGGTACGGGTGCGAGGCGAGCCAGCGCCGGCGTGCCGAGGTCATGGCGAGCGCCTCACCGCGTGGCCACGGCCGGGCCCACCTTGCGGACGTCGACCAGGCAGGCCTTGGTCTCCTGGCACCAGGTGTTGGGATCCCCGGCGTCCATGGTCAGGACGTTGGTGCTCGGCCCCTGGCTGAGCCCCCTGAACCCCCAGTTGTAGGGCATCCAGACGACCGTGATCTCCTTCCCGTCGATGCGGAGCGTCTCCATGCGCCTCGTGACGAGGGCCTTCACCTCCACCGAGCCCCGGGCCGAGGAGACCTTGACGAGGTCCCCGCTCCGGATGCCCTGGGCGGCCGCCAGCTTCTCCGGGATCTCGCACCACGGCTCGGGAACGAGCTCGTTCAGCACCGGGACGTTGCGCGTCACCGATCCGGCGCACCAGTGCTCGGTCATGCTGGCGGTGCACAGGACGTAGGGGAAGTCCTTGGCCGCCCCGATGGGCTGCAGCCCCTTCACCCGCGGGTACTTGAGGACCGGGTTCGACTGCACCTTCGGGTGGAGCACGTTCACGACCGGGCTCTCCACCGGCTCGTAGAACTCCGGCAGCGGGCCGTCCCCCAGGACGGTCGAGGAGTCGCGCGGCAGGTCCTTCCCCTTCTCCTTCGCCTTCGGGTCCGGGTGCTTGTAGGGAGCCGCGAAGAGCCGCCCCACGCCCTCCGCCGTCATGCGGAACGGGCGCTGCCCGTTCTCCGTGTCGGGTCCGTCGGTCTTGGCCGGGACGTCGGGCGTGTCGTGGCCCGCCCACTCCTTCTTGGCCGGATCCCACCAGACGAGCGGCTTCGTGTTCGCGAAGGGCTTGCCGCTCCGATCGCAGGAGGCGCGGTTGTAGAGGACGTGCATGTTCCCCGGCCAGGTCCAGGCGAAGCCGGGGTAGATCCCGAGGCCGCTCGGGTCGTTCTTGGAGTCCCGGCGGCGGGTCAGGTTCTTCCCGCCCTTGAAGACGCCCGCGTAGATCCAGCTCCCGGAGGAGGTCGAGCCGTCCGCCTGCAGGTCCCCGATGCCGCCCACGAGCTCGCCGGTCTTGAGGTTCGTGCCGTTGATCTCCTTGAGCACGGCCTCGGCCATCGACTCTCCGCCGTAGCTCCACACGGCCGCCCGGAGGATGCGGTCCTTCTCCTCGGTGGAGCCCTTGTAGAGGTCGCGGACCCTGCGGAAGACCGCGTCCAGGATCTCGAGGTCCGCCCTGGCCTGGCCGGGCGGGGCCACGGCCTTGTTGCGCCACTGCACCAGCCGGCCGGATCCGGAGATGGTGCCCTCCTTCTCCATGAAGTAGGCGGCGGGCAGGAGCAGCACCTCGGTGGCGATGGCCTTGGGGTCGCTGCCGGGCCGCTGCCAGAAGGCGGCGGTCTCCGTCTCCCACAGGTCCTGCACCACCAGCAGGTCGAGCTTCGAGAGCCCGGCGTGCACCAGGTTCAGGTTGGGGTTCGTGACCATGGGGTTCTGCCCCATGACCCAGAGGAGCTTGAGATTGCCGGCGTGGGCCTGCTCGAACATCTTGATGATCGAGTAGTTGGCCTTGCCGTTCTTCTTCATGAGCATGCCGTAGCCGAAGTCGTTCTCCGGCGTGGCGGCGTCGCCGAACCAGCTCTTGAGCGCGTTCACCACGAACTTCGCCCGGAAGGTCCCGTACTTCTCGGTGTAGTCCTCCAGCGTCTGGAGGTCGTGATCGGGCTGGGCGGTGTAGCCGGCGATGTAGTTGAAGAGCACGTTCATGTCGCAGGCGCCCTGCACGTTCGGCTCGCCGCGCAGCGCGTTCACGCCGCCGCCCGGCTTGCCGATGTTCCCGAGCAGCATCTGGATGATCGGGTAGCAGCGGATGCCCTGCACGCCGGTGGTGTGCTGGGTCATGCCGAGCGCGTACATGATGGTGCCGGGCCGGTTCTCGACCAGGGTGTCGGCGATGAGCTTCACCTTCGCGGCCGGGATGCCGGAGATGCGCTCCGCCTCCTCGAAGGTGTAGCGCGCGAAGTGGCTGGCCAGCTTCTGGAAGGCGCAGCGAGGGTCGTCGAGGCTGGCCGCCCGGAGCGGCGTCTTCGTCCGCGGGTCGAGCTGGTAGCTCCACGAGGCGTTGTCGTACTTCCGGCCCGCCTCGTCGTAGCCGCTGAAGAGGCCGTCCTCGAAGCCGAACTCGTCGTTCACGAGCAGGAGCGCGTTCGTGTGGGTGGTGACGTACTCCTCGTCGTACAGCTCGTTCTGGACGATGTAGTTGATGATCGCGCCCAGGTAGGCGATGTCCGCGCCCGGCCGGATGCGCGCGTAGATGTCCGCGACCGACGAGGTGCGCGTGAAGCGCGGGTCGACGTGGATGACCTTGGCGCCCTTCTCCTTCGCCTTCATCACCCACTTCATCGACATGACGTGGTTCTCGGCGGCGTTGGAGCCGGCGATGAGGAAGACCCTGGCGTTCTGGAGGTCGAGCCAGTGGTTCGTCATCGCGCCGCGGCCGAACGAGGCGCCCAGACTGGGCACCGTGGGGCTGTGTCAGAGCCGGGCCTGGTGCTCCACGTAGGCCGTGCCGAAGAGGCGGGCCATCTTGGAGAAGAGGTAGCACTCCTCGTTCGTGTTCTGCGCCCCGCCCAGGAAGCCGATGGCGTCGGTGCGGTTCACGCGGAACTCGGCGTCGCCCACCTTCTCGGTGGCGATCCAGGTGGCGTCGCGCGTGGCCTTGATCTTCCGGGCCAGCCGGTCCAGCGCCTCGTCCCAGGAGATCTCCTGCCACCGGTCGCTGCCGGCGGCGCGGAAGCGCGGCGCCCGGAGGCGCTGCGGCGAGTCGTGCGTCGAGCCCATGGCGGCGCCCTTGCTGCAGAGCCCGCCCTGGTTCACGACGTGGTCGGGATCGCCCTCGAGGTGCAGGAGCTTGCCGTCCTTGACGTGGCAGATCATCCCGCATCCGCAGGAGCAGAAGTTGCAGGCGCTGGTGACCTCCTTGGCCCCGGTGAGCTTCATGCTCCCCGCGGCCGTCTGCAGCTCCTGCGCGTCGACCAGATCCGTCAGCGCCAGCCCGATGCCGCCGCCGGTCGCCAGCTTCAACCAGGTCCTTCGGCCGAGACTCACGGTGAACCCCTTTCTCGCGCCCGGGGCGAGTCTCTGCTCCCCTCGCTCCGCGCGCTCCCGTACCTCGAGCACGCTGCCGGCATGGATCGCGGATGGGGCCGCCTGGCTCCGGCGTTCCGGCGACGATGGCACGAGCGCGCCACGAAGCCTCCCCTGCCGCCCACGACCGCGACTTCTCCACCAGCGCGGGCGAGCGTGACGCCGAGCCCGAAGCGCGTGTTGACGCTCGTCAACGCGCCCGGCGACCGCGCGCGTCAACCTCGTGTTCACCGGTGGTTGGACGTGTTCCGGCGGTCCGCGGTTCTTTGTCGCGGTGCGTCACGCATGGGGCGCGACCCGCTCCGAGACCACCGCGGCTCAGTACGTGAGCCCGAGCGCGCCGAGACCGATGGCGTTGAGCGCCGCCGCCACGCCGAAGAGGGCGGCGGGGACCATGAGCTTGGCCCGGATCGTGGGGCGCTCGATGGCGAGCTTGGCGGCCAGGAAGAACCAGAGGTAGCCGAAGAGGAAGATGGGGACGACGCCCGGGAACCCGCGGTTCCACCAGCGGTAATCCCAGATCAGGAGCCCACCGCGGTTGAGGAAGACCTCGACCAGCACGGCGAAGGCCGAGAACGCCACCGCCCAGAACCAGCGATCGGGGAGCCCGAGGATCCGGCGGCGCGGGTCGGGGCCCAGCGCCTTGTAGTAGACGATCCCGGCGAGCGCGAACATGAACATGATCTCGACGTTCCAGCCGACCATGGTGCGGAGCGCCGTCGGGCCGGGCACGAGCCACAGGGCGCTCGTCCCGCTCAAGGCGAAGATCCAGCCGTTGATCGACTCGTTCACGAAGTCCGCCGAGAAGAGCGCCAGCCCCGCCACCACGCAGTCCCAGTTCCCGGACCGGCGCGCCTCGCGGATCTCCGTGGCGTAGACGAGGAGGAGCAGGACCAGGAGCGGGACCACGTACCACTGCAGCGTGGTCCAGTCGCGCAGCCCCACCAGCGCCATCTTCGCCGACTCGGTCATGGAGTCCTCCGTGTCGCACCAGCACAGCACGCGCCCCTGACGGCGGGCGCCGGCGGCCGGCGCGGGTCCCACCGGCGCAGGCGAGGGCTTCCGCGGGAGGCTAGGACGCCAGCCGCCGTCCCCAGGCCGCCTCCTCGAAGGCGGCGAGGTCGGGGAACCGGGCGAAGGGCCGCCCGGCCGCCTCCTCGGCGGAGGGCGCCGCGCGGGCCCCGCCCGCGAGCAGCCCGTCCACCACGCGCCCGAAGGCCTCCCTGGGCGCGACGCCGGGGTGGATGGCCGCGAGCGCCATCCCGTGCCCCGGGATGCGGAGCAGGACGCGCGTCGCCTCGCCCGGGCGCGGGGCGAGCAGGACGTCGAGCAGGACCGCGTTCCGCCGCGTGCCCGCGCCCTCGGCCAGCTCCGACAGGACCGCCGAGGCGAGCGCCGCGATCCGGTCCGGCGCCAGCAGCGCCCGCTTTCCTCCGGCGGTGGCGAGGTGGAGGCCGCCCTGCGAGGCGCCCACCAGGCGGCACGCCACGAGGCGCACCGGCTCGCCCGGCTCGAGCGCTCCGGCCCGCTCGTCCGGCTCGTCCGCCGGAGGCGGGAAGGGGGGCTCCACCGGCAGCTCGATGGGGGAGTGCGCGGCGGGCGGCGGCACCTCCGGGCGGAGCGCCGCGGCCAGGCTCTCGGCGCGGGCGCGGATCTCGTGCGGCGCTCCCTCCAGGGCGAGGACCCGCTCCGCGAAGTCGAGGGCGCGGGCCGGATCCTTCGCCCGGGCCCGCTCGGCGAGCCGGACGAGCGCCTTCGCGCCGATGCCGCCCCCGGCCGCCGCCGCGGCCTCGTCGAGCCGGTCGGCCAGCTCCGGGTCGCCGGCCAGCTCCGCCGCCCGGTAGGCGGTGGCCGGGCGGAGCGCGGCCGCGTCCACGGCGCCGCCCATCTCGCGCAGGATCTCCCGCGCGCCGGCGGCGTCGCGGGCGGCGATGCGCGCGGCGAGGAGCTTCTCCACGAGCGGCGTGGCGGCGGCCCGGTCGAGGCGGGAGGCCTCCAGGCGGGCGAGGCCGAGCACCGCCTCGAGGTCGTCCGGATGCTTCTGGAGGGCGGCCTGGTATTGCTCGCGCGCGCCCACCGCGTCGCCGCGCGCCAGCGCGTCCTCGGCGCGCGACGAGGCCATGCTCCCGGCCCAGCGCGCGGCGCCCTCGGGGGCGATCCGCGTCTCGAGCCCCGTGGCCCGCACCGCCAGCACGGTGCCCACGCCGAACAGGAACCCGCCCACGTGGGCGGCGTAGGCGACGCCCCCGCCGGCCCCGGAGAGCTCGAGGCCCAGGAGGTCCATGGCGAGCCCGAAGAAGGCGTATGCCCAGACCGGGATGAAGAAGGTCCCGCGCACGGCCAGGAGGAACCAGTAGAACATGCGCACCCGCCGGTGCGCGAAGCGGAGCGCGAAGGCCCCCAGGCAGGCCGAGATGGACCCCGAGGCGCCGATGATGGCGATGGGCGAGTCGCCGTCGGGGAGCGCCTGCGCGAGGCCCGCCACCACGCCGCCCAAGAGGTAGAAGGCGAGGAAGAACGGCCGCCCCCAGGCGTCCTCCAGGAAGGGGGCGACCACCAGGAAGAAGACGAGCATGTTCCCGACGAGGTGGCCCAGCCCCCCGTGCAGGAACTGGTAGGTGAGCCAGCCGGGCTGGAGGAGCCCGCGCTCGGGGACGAGCGCGAACCTCCGGTCCGGCTGCTCGTCCATGAGCTGGACGAAGTCGTCGCAGAGCGACTGGAGGTGCTCCTGCTCGAAGGCCGGCCCGCCCGGCTCGGGGAGCGCGCGCCCCGTCGCCTGCGCGAGCGCCTCGCGGGTGAGCCCGAAGCGGCGCTCCATCTCGTCGGGCATCTGGAGGTAGGGGCGTTCCGCCCAGTACTCGATCACCGCCTGGAAGCGTGACTCCAGCTCCCGATCGTCGCCGGCGAGGGAGGTCGCCAGGAAGACGAGCACGTTCAGCCCCAGGATGACGATGGAGACCCAGGGGACGCGGCCGATGCGGGTCTCGTCGAGGCCGATGGGGATGAGCAACGCGTCCCTCCGCGGGCGCAGGACTGCGAGGCGGGCGCCCTTTCCCGTCTAGCACGGCCGGTGCGGAGGGTGAAATTCGTGCAGGTGGGTGGGTGGAGGAGTCGAGCAGTCACCTGGCCGAGGACGGTGCCTGGTGCCGGTTCGGCTGAACCCATGCGCCGCAGGGGGCGAGCCCGGGTCTTCCGGCCGACGGCGCCGAACCGCACCGCAACCCCCACGCATGGGACGCGCGAGGGGGCCAGGGTGCCCGCTCCCGCCGGGGACCGATGCGATCGGGTCAACCTTCCACGGCGCTTGTGATCGCCCCGGGTCGGTGCAGCATCACAAGGGGGTCGATGCCCGGTACGCCGGCCCGTGGGGGCTGGCGGCGCGGCGTGGCAAGCCGTCTCGCTGCGGACCTGGTCTCTTCCGACGCGAGCTGGCGCAGGAGATCGGCACCGTGCCCTCGAGGAAGGAGACGCATCATGTCCACCAGGATTCTCGGCGCACTCGCGCTCCCCACGGTTCTGCTGCTCGAAGCGTGCGGGGCGCCTTCGGAACGGGTCGCGGTCGCGGAGGCGCTCGCGGCCGGGGGGAACCCGTGCAGCGAGGCCTTCGTCGCGGTCCACGACCTGGAGATCACCGTGCTGCCCACCGGCGTGGACGACACCGCCAACCTCCAGTGCGCCCTCGACGTCGCCGCCTCGCGGGAGCCCGGCGCGATCGTCCGGCTCGCGGCCGGCGACTTCTACATCGCGCAGGTGAACGTGTATGGCTTCGAGGGCCGCCTCGCCGGAGCGGGCATGCAGGCCACCGTGATCCACAACGTCCCCTGGCCCATCCCGGTCACCCCGATCGACTATTTCACCGCGCTCCCGTCGGCCGGCTGGCAGTGGTCCGGCCTGCTCTTCTTCGTGGGGGGCGCCTTCACGGTGTCCGATCTCTCGCTGGTGATCTCCGGCTTCCCCGTCACCACGGGCACCACCTTCAGCTTCTGGGATCTGGAGCCGTTCACCGAGCTGCAGTTCGCCATCGCGGCGGTGGGCGAGGGCACGCAGGCGTCCCTCCTGCGCGTTCTCATCGACGCGGAGCCGGCGCCGGTTCGGGACGCGGAGAACCCGGGCGCGTCCCTCTACGGGACGAACCTGATCAACGCCGTGACGCTCGCCGGGCTCGTCCACTACGAGCCGATCTCCGGCGCGCTGACCGTGCGGCGGTGCCGCGTCCAGGGTGCGGCGACCTCGGTGGAGCTCATGAGCCTGCACGATGCGACGGTGGTCGTCTCCGAGAGCGAGCTGGGGGGCACGTTCGACGCGGTGGACGTCTTCACCGGCGGAAGCGGGCTCGACCTCACCGTCACGCGGAACGCGATCTCGGCGCCTTACGGGGTGGAGTTCGCCGACTGGGTGGAGCCGCAGCCGTCCATCCACGACTCCCGCCTGGTGATCCGGAAGAACGTCTTCGCGGGGGACGTCGGAATCGACATGGGCGCGAGTGCCTACGGCACGACCTGGACGTTCGGCGAGGACGTCAGGTGCCGCATGACCGATAACGACGTGGACGCAGTGACCGGTACCGGCATCTACCTCGGTCCCGGGACGAAGGGGTGCGTGGTGAAGGGAACGCCGGTGGATCGCGTCGTGGACGAGGGGCTGGACAACGTCGTCGTCCAGCCGGGGCACCGGCACCTGAGATAGGCACGGCGGGTTTGTACCCCGCCCTCGGGTTTGCATACGTCTCCGGGAAGGGCCGGTCCTCGGAACGTGAACCGGCGCTCTGCCTCGCGCCAGAACACGGCCAGGTGAAGCGCAAGTGGGTCGATGCCTCCCTGGCGGAACTCCGTCTCGCTCACGGCGCTGACGACGTAGCGCGCTTCGACGGCGCCCTCCCGCTGAGGCTATACTCGATCCACCGCGCACTCCCCTGCCGCCCGGACCGCGTCATGCCGAGCTGGCTCGGCCGCCCCGGCCCCTCTACCCCCTTCCACCCGTCCCGGCCTCGTGGCACGCCAGCACCGCCACCGTCCCGAGCCACCACAGCTCCGCGGTGGCCCCGACCAGCAGCGCGCCGGCGGCGATCATGGCCTGGGGCCCCACCATCACGGCCGGATCGGCGCCGGCGGCGAAGCCGGTCACCGCCGCGCCCATGGCCTGCACGGAGGCGACCGCCATCGCCGCGACGGAGCCGAACAGGATCGCGGCGAGGAGGAACGTGCCGGGCCGGCCCAGGAACCGGGCCCCCGCGCCGGCCACGGCGGCGGCCGGCCCCTCCCCGCGCAGCGCCGAGCGCGCCACGGCCGCGTCGGCCACCACCGAGAGGACGAGCGGCACCGCGATGGCGATCGTGAGGGCCAGCGCCACCGCCGCCGCGATCCAGGGCGAGCCGCCCGCGACCGTCGCCCGCACCGAGAGGCGCGCCGCCCCGAGCGCGAGCGCGAGCGCGAACCCGGTCCCGCCGATCTCGGCAGCGCCGGCGAGCGCGGCCGTCCCGAGCACGCGGGGCAGATCGTAGGCGATGGCGGCGGCGAAGCGGGGCGGGGCGTCCCCCTGGCCGGAGAGGTCGCGCCCCAGCGAGGCGAGGGCCCCGGTGGCGAAGGCCACGCGGAGCGCCGCGCCCAGCACGGCCCCGGCGAGCCACAGGCCGCCCACGAGGAGCAGGAACGCGCTCGAGCCGACCAGCGACAGCGCCCCCTCGAGCGCTGCCTCCGGCGCGAACGGGGCGCGGGCCGCCGCGAGGAGCACCCCCTCCGCCAGGAGCGACCAGGCCACCATGCCCGCCGGAAGAAGGAGGGCCCGCCGGGCCGCGGCCACGGCGAACCCGACGGCGACGAGCCAGGCGTTCCGGGCCAGGGCCCGGACGGCGAGCCCGGTGGCGGCGGCGATCGACGGCGGCACGCGGGCACCGTAGCCCCCGGCCGGGCCGCGCGCAACGGCCGCCCCGGGCGTTTTCCTTGCGCTCCTCTGAACGTAGTGACAGGATACCGATGTTCAGGAGGCGACCCCATGACCGAGCTCACCGACCGCCAGCTCGAGGTGCTCCGCTTCATCGCGGGCGAGATCGAGGACCGCGGCTACCCGCCCACCATCCGGGAGATCGGCGAGGCCCTGGACATCCGTTCCACCAACGGGGTCAACGACCACCTGAAGGCCCTCGAGCGCAAGGGGTACCTGACCCGCGATCCGGTCAAGTCCCGGGCCCTCATCCCCACCGACCGCGCCCGGGAGCTGCTCGCCCCGGAGCCCTCTCGCGGCTCGAACGTCATCCCCATCGGGCGCGCGTCGAAGTCGGGCGCCCGGATGGTCGAGGTCCCCATCGTCGGACGGGTGGCGGCCGGCCAGCCCATCCTGGCCCACGAGCGGATCGAGGACACCGTGCAGGTGGACTCCTTCCTCCTCGGCACCAACAAGAAGGTCTACGGCCTGCGCGTGCAGGGCGAGTCGATGATCGGCGACGGCATCCTGCCGGGCGACTACATCTTCGTGAAGAAGCAG
>DATIUR010000298.1:0-13855 GCA_035466675.1 Anaeromyxobacteraceae bacterium
CCTGGGGCGGGGGCGACGAGGACGAGAACCTGATCTCGATCTGCGCCTGCCACCACCTGCGGGCTATCCACGGGGGCTTCCTGCGGGTGCGGGGAACCGCGCCGGACGGGCTCGTCTGGGAGGTGGACGGGGAGCCGTTCACCGCGGGCGCGGGGGCGGGCCACGCGGAGCCGGCCGGGGCGAGGGACGCCGTGCCGGGCGGCGAGGCGCGGGCGGCGTGAGGGTGGCGCGCGGACTACTTCACCGCCGCCTTGAACGTCAGCGTGAACTGGCTCCCGGCGGGCATGGTCCCCGTCATGGGGAGCCTCCAGTTCGTGACGCGCGCGTCGAAGCCGGCGGGCGCGCCGCCGCCCCCGGAGACCGGGACGAGCGTCCAGGTGGCGCCGCCGTCGGCCGAGTAGGCGGGCGTCCCGGGGACGAGCCCCGAGACGGGCGCGCCGTCGGTGAACTGGAACGGGACCCCGGGCCCGAAGGCGTCGACGCCGAGGGCGAGGTGTCGCGAGATCGGATCCGAGAGCACCACGGTCGTCGCCTCGCCCGGCCCGCTGTTCTGCACCACGAGCGTCCAGGTGACGACGTCGCCCGGGCGGACGGTGGCCGCGTCGGCCGACTTGACCAGGAGGAGATTCGGCAGCGGGTAGACGGTCAGGGTCTGGTCGGTGACGCCGCTCTCCAGTCCGCCGGTGACGCCGCTCACCTGGCCGGGGCCGTTGACGTAGCTGCCCACCGTCGCGCTCGAGACCGCGACCGAGACCGTGCAGGAGGCGGTCCCGGCCGAGAGCGAGCCGCCCGCGAACGTGAGCCCAGGGTCCCCGGCGGCGAGCGGGGTGGCCGCGCCCACCCGGGTGAGCGTCCCGCCGCAGGTGCTCGAGGCGGCGAGCGGGCTCGCCACCACCAGGCCGGCCGGGAACGTGTCGGTGAAGCCCAGGTCGGGCTGCGCCGGCGCCCCGGGGCGGTTCGTCACCGTGAACGTGAGCGTGGAGGGCGCGCCGGTGCCCACCGCCGCCGGGGAGAACGCCTTGGTGAGCGTCGCCTTCCGGGTGTTGGCGAAGGTGCAGGTGATGTTCCGCCCTGGGGTCACCTCGGCGCCCGCGATGTTCAGGGTCGAGCCCGAGAGGGAGCCGACGGAGGAGACGCCGTCGGAGCAGCCGGCGCTCGCCAGCGTCCAGCCCGCCGGGACCGTCTGCGCGATCGTGATCGGCGCGCCGTTGGCGGTCACGATGAAGGGCCCGGCGCTGGCCGGGTTCGAGACGCCGGTGTCCAGCGTGAAGCTGGCGGGCAGCCCGTTCGTGCCCGAGGTGAAGGCGAAGGATCCGGTGCCGCCGGCGCTCTGCTCCACCACCGTGACCCGCGCCAGCTTGGTGTTGGTGAGGGTGCAGATGGCGCCGTGGTTGGTGGCGTCGAGCACCGCCGTGATGCGCCGGTTCGCGCCGTCGGTGGTGACGTAGGGCGCGGCGCCGCCGGTCGGGCTCGTGCAGGTGATGGCGGCGGTCGAGACCCAGCCCGCGACCAGCGTCTCGTCGATCTGCACGGTCTGCGTGCCCCCGGTGGGGCTGAGCGGGATCTGGACCGTCTGCGTCTGCCCGGCGGAGAGCGAGAAGGAGTCCGGGCTCGCCGCGGCCGTCCCGCTGGTGGTGAAGGGGAAGGCCTGCGGGTCCCCGGGGGGCGTGGTGGCCACGGTGAGCCGGATCCAGCCCTGCACGATCACGCCGGTGACCTGGGCCGCCGTGGTGTTGACGCACTTCGCGGGGCCACCGGCCGTGACGTTGGCCGGGGTCGCGCCGGGCGAGGACTGGTTGTCGAACACCAGCGTGTAGGGGAGCCCGAGCACGTTGGTCCCGGCCACCGGCGCGCAGTAGGCCACGACGCCCTGGACGGTGAGCGTGGCGCTGGAGGTTCCCTGGAAGTCGCCCACCTGGTCGCCGTCCTGGTTCAGGAAGGGCGCCGGCGAGGAGGGGAAGACCCCCAGCGAGCAGGTCTTGCTGGCGTCGTTCAGGCTCGGGTCGTTGCCCCGCTCCCCCAGGAAGATGGCGCCGTCGTAGCGCGTCGGGCTGTTCGAGGTGATGCTGGAGATGACGTCCAGGGTGATGACCGACCCGGCGATGCAGGAGGCCAGCGCGGGCGGTGGCTGGGTGAACGTCGCGGTGGTGGTGAAGTCCTTGGAGGTGCAGCCGAGGTTCGACCCGTACCGCGTGCCGGCGCAGCTCTGGCCGGTGTAGGCCGTCACGGTCTGCGCGCCGGCGGCCGCGGGGAGCGCGAGGACGAGGCCGAGGGCGACCCCCAGGAGCATGCCGAGCGAGTTCGTGCGCGTGGTGGCCATGGTCACTGCCGGTTGAGCCAGCTCGCGGCCTCGCGGACCGACTCCTGATCGAACTTGAGGCGCATGCGGATCCAGGGCCCGTAGGCCGTGTAGCTCGCGGCGGAGAAGTCGCGGTCCTCGTAGCCGGAGGCGTTGAAGCCCACCCCGATCCAGAGGTTGGTGGCCGGGCTGTAGCCCAGGGACGGTCCGCCGCTGAAGGAGAACTGCCGGGCGCTCCAGACGTGCAGCAGGCTGCCGCGCAGGCCGAGGTCCCACCGGGGCGTGAGATCGCAGCGCACCTCGAGCGAGCCCTGGTCGGTGTACGCCTGCTGGACCTCCCCCGCGATCCGCTCGCGCACCAGCTTGCCGCCGTAGCCGATCGAGAGCTGGAGGTCCTTGCGCGGCCGGTGGTTGACGAGCAGGTTGTCCACGATGCGCCACGAGTCGGGGCGGGCCAGGTCGCCGGCGGGGACGCCGCCCACGCGCGGCACGCCGTCCTCGAGGATCCAGTCGAGCCGGTTGAGGACGAGCCAGCGCGTGCGCGGAGGCCGGTAGACGAGGCCGAAGCGCAGGTTGGCGGCGGTGGTGCGCTCGCCGTCCTCGGCCAGCGTGCCCAGGAGCTGCCCGCGGCCGGAGAAGCCCCAGCCGCCCTGCCGCTCCGCCACCACGCCGGTGAGGATCGACCACTTCCGCTCCTGCTCGCCCAGGCGCAGCTCCGCGCGCGAGTCCCAGACCAGGTGCTTCACCTGGTAGCCCGCGCCCACCGAGAGGGCGGTGAAGTCCTCGCCGGACGCCCCGTGGGCCGGCGGCACCGCCGGGTTCGGGGTGTACCAGCCGTCCCGCTGCACGGTCTCGCTCCGCTCGGCGCCGGCGTCCACCCGCCAGGCGTCGGAGAGCTGGAGGGTCTGCCGCAGACCCACGTTGCCGAAGACGCGCGAGGCGTCCTCGCGGAGGTCGCGCGCGATCGAGCTGGTGAGGCTCCCCCCCTTCCACAGGGTCGAGCGGAGCCCGAGGCGCGTCGTCTGCGTGGCGGCGGCCTCTCCCCAGGTCAGCTCCTCCGCCGCCGTCACGGCCACGGCGGGCGTGAGCTTGTACTCGGCGCGCAGGGCCACCCGCGTGGGGAAGTCCGCGTTGCCGTCGCCCCAGACCGACTGGGACCAGTCGGCGCCGAGCTGGAGCCGCCGGTTCATGGTGAGCAGCTTGCCGCCGACCTGGATCTGCCCGGAGTCGTGCTGGCTGCCGTCGGCGAGCCGGTCGCTGGCGTGGAGCAGGCCCACGTGGCCCGACCACGCCGCGGAGGTCCAGCCGAGCTTCGTCTCGGCCAGGAGCCGCTCGGCCCCGGTGGCGAAGGTGTCCTGCTCGTAGGCCTGGCCGGCGAGGGAGAGGTGGTCGGAGAACCGGTACCGGGCCTCGAAGCCGAGCTTGCGCGTCCCCGCCTCCGAGAAGGGCTGCTGCCCGAGCCCGAAGCCGGTCTCCTGCACGCGCAGGTAGGCCCTCGCCTCCAGCGTCCGGGTGGCATGCGCGACCTCGGCGAGCCAGGCGCTGGCGCCGCCGTCGGTGCCGGGGCCCCTCTCGTCGGTGAGCGCGAACTCGCCGCGCAGCCGCGTGTGGGCCCCGAGGTCGAGCCGGACGTCGGCGCCGTACAGGTCCTTCTGCACCTCGCCCTGCCCCTCGTGGATCGCGGTGACCCCGGCCCGCAGCCGGTCCTCCAGGAGCCGCACGCCGGCGCGCCCTCCCAGGGTGGTGTCCTCGCCCGACGTCGCCTTCGCCTCGTACTCCACCACGATGGTGACCGGGTTGAACTGCAGGTCGCGGCTGGGGACGGGCTCGCGGAAGAACAGGGTCCCGCGGTCGAAGTCGACGGAGTAGTCGACGAACCGGGTGAGGATGCGCTCCTCCACCACCACCTCGCTGCGAAAGCGGTCGCGGGTGAGGAGGGTCACCGTCTCGGAGTTGGGCGTGATGTCGCCGCGGGAGAGCCGGTAGAGGCCGGAGGTGCCGTCGCCCGGGATCTCGTCGCGGGCGTGGATCTGGTCGGTCCGCGTGGCGAAGGCGTTCACCTCGACGTGCCGGGTGCGGAGCTCCGTCCGGACGCCGTTCAGCTTGCGCACGTACCGGGAGAGCTCGGTCACGGTGAGCCCGGTGTCGTGGTCCCCGAAGAGCGCGTAGAACTGCTCCCGCTCCAGCTTGACGTAGATCTTCCGCACGCTGGGGGCGTCGCGCTTCTGCTCGGAGCCGTCGCCGTAGAGCGTGAAATAGGTCTGCGGGTCGATGGCCTGGAAGAGGCCGTCCCCGTGGCCGGGGCGCGGGCGGTCCGAGTCGTACGCGACGGTGAGGAGCCAGCTCCCCCGCACCCGCCCCTTGGCGTAGAAGGCGACCCGGCCGTCGGCGTGCAGCTCCTCCTCCCCGCCGGCCGCGTCCAGGGACTCCATGTTGCCCGAAACGGCGTCGTAGCCCGCGGTCCCCTCGGCCAGGCCGACCAGGATCCAGTCGCGCAGCTCCGGGCGCGCCCAGGTCTCCGCCTCCACGGTCGCGCCTCCGCAGGCGAGCAGGGCGCGGTGGGACCCGCTGGCGGTGACCGGGGCGAAGAGCACCCAGCCGTCCTTGTCCATGGACACGACCCGGCTCGCGGCCGCGTCCTCGAGGACCAGGCTCTCGCCGTCGCGCCGGAACGCGCGCAGGGTGCCGCCGCGCAGCTCGAGCCGGGTGGCGCCGCGGATGGGGTCGCCCGAGGCGTCGCGCAGCTCGAGCCGCACCTTCACCGGCGTCCTGCCGTCCGCCACGTTCCCCTCGGCGGAGACGAGCCGGATCGAGGCGATCTCGCCGGTGCGGAGCACCGTGGCGCTCCGGCTCATGCGCACGTTGCCGAACGGATCCTTGCCGGTGAGGGTCAGCGTGTGGCTCCCCTTCTCCCCGAGATCGACGCCGACGTACGTGTAGATGGTCTTGCCGGTGCTCGGCTCCACGCGCCGGTAGCCGATGCGGTCGGCGGGCACCTCCACGCCGTCCACGGCCAGGGCGGGGGTGAGGTGGGAGGGCATGCGGACCTGGACGGCGGCGACGCGATCCGGGGCGAGATCGCCGTCCGCCGGCGAGGCGAAGCCGTCCGCCTCGGCGGGAGCGGCGGTGGGAGCGGGCGCGCCGGGGACGGCGGATGGCGCCGCGGGGGCGAACGCCGTGGGAGCGCCCGCCGCGGGGGCGGTCGCGGTGCCGGCGGTCTGGACGGTGGCGGTCCCGGGCGCGGACGCGGACTCGGGCGGGGGCGCGGGCGCAGGGAGCGGCGTCGCGGAGGTCTCGACGGCGACCGCGGGCGCCGGGGCGGCCCCGTCTCCCGCCGTCGCCCCGGTGGCGGGCGGCGGGGGCTGGACGAGGGTGGCGACCTCGACCGTCTCCGGCTCGTGGATGAGGACCTCGACGCGGCGGTTGAGGCCGCGGCCGCGGGCGGTGGCGTTGTCCGCGATGGGCTCCGACTCGCCCTTCCCCTCCACGTCGACCTGCTCGGCCTTCATGCCCAGCGCGGCCATGAGGTACGCCCGGACGCTCTCGGCACGGGCGAGGGAGAGCGCCGCGTTGTCCGCGTAGACCCTGCGGGAGCGCTCCGCGATCGGCTGCGCGTCGGTGTGGCCCACCACCACCAGGTGCTTCGGGCGGATCCGGCGGAGCTTGGCCGCGATCCGGGCGAGCTCGGCGCGGTCCCGCCCGTCGAGCCGGGTGCCGAAGGACGGGAAGTGCGGGCGCGTCACGAACTTGAGCGGGCCGCGGACCTCCTCGGTGACGACGCGCAGCGCGGTCTCGGCGGGCGGCGCCTCCACGCTCCAGCCGCCGGGGCCGGAGCCGGAGACGGACGCGATGGCCGCGTGCTCGCCCGCCTTCATCCCCTCCTTCGCGCGCGCGCGGAACGTGACGACCTTGCTCCACTCCGCGGGGAGGTCGCCGAGCGGCCAGGTCAGGGTGCGCCCCTCGACGGCCGGATCGGGGATCGGGGCCCCGTCCCGCGCGCTCGTGCCCGCCTCGTAGTCCACGCCGTCCGGGAGGGTGACGACCAGCCGCGCCCCGGTGAGCGGCGCGTGCATGCCCCGCATGGCGGCCCGGTACTCGACGCCCAGCCGGTCGGCCACCCGGTGGGTGAGGGAGACCGAGGCCTGGCCGCGCGGGGCCTCCCCGGGGGGAGGCGGCAGCGGAACGGCCGGCGGCGCGGCCGGCGGCTCCGGCGCGGCCTCCGGGGGCGGAGCGGCCGGGGGTGGTTCGGCCGGGGGAGCCGCCGCGGGCTTCGTGCGCAGGTGGAAGTCGGCCCGCCAGAGCGTGCCGCCCCCGACCTCCACGAACTGCGAGAAGGCGCGCCCGGCGAAGCGATCGTTGCGCGTGCAGGCGACCGGCTCGACCCCCTCCGGAAGCGAGGCGACGTCGAGCTGTACCACGTGCAGCCCCGCCCGCACCCCCTCGAAGTGGAAGAGGCCGTCGGCGTCCGTGATCGCGAAGGTCCCGTCCTCGAGGAAGACGCCGACGCCCGCCACGCCCCGCTCGCCCACCCCGTCGCGCTCGAGGCACTCGCCGGCGGTGACCCGGCCCAGGATGAAGGTGCGGGAGCCCAGGAGGTCGTCGCCCACCCGGACCGTGGCGGTGGCGACGTTGGAGGCGGTGCCGGTCGCGCTCCTGGCGCTCGCCCGGTTCACCGCCTCCGCGCCCGGCCGGGCGGCGGCGCCCACCTGCACCGTCAGGCGGATGGTGGCGGTGGCCGACGGGCCGAGGTCGCCCAGCGCGAAGGTGAGCACCCGGCCGTCCGCGCTGACGGCGGGATCGGGCGCCGGGGCCCCGTTCACCCGGGCCGAGCCGGTCCGGTACCGGAAGCCGGGGGGCAGCGTGTCGACGGCGGTGACCCCCGCCGCGGCCGCGGCCGGGTCGAGGTTCGTCACCGCGATCTCGTAGGTGAGGAAGTCGCCCAGGCCGACCCGCGCCGCGGAGGCGGTCTTGCGGACCCACAGGCCGCCGCTGGCCGGGTCGAGCGGGATGTCGATCCGGATGGCGGGGCCGTCGAGCAGCGGGAACGGCTCGCCGCGCGAGCCCGGCGTGACCAGGGCGAAGGGCGCGCCCGGCAGCGCCTGGAGGGCGGCGTCGGTGGCCTGCGAAGGGGCGGTGTAGCCCGCGGGCGGGCCGACGTCGAGCCGGTAGGTACCGGGCGCGACGAACGGGAACCGGTACTCGCCGGGCGGGAAGACGTGGACCCGGCCCCCGCCGTCGGTGGCGGTGCCGCCGGAGGTCACGGTGGACGGGAACGAGGTCACGCCGTCGTCGGAGAGGACCGTCGCGGGCAGCCCGGTGGCGGCGTCCACGATGGTGATCTGCGCGCCGTTCACCGGCTGGCCGGTGGCGGCGTCGAAGACCAGGCCGAAGGGGTCCACCAGGCCGGCGGTGGAGATGGCGTCCGCGGGATCCACGGGATCGACGTAGGAGGCGGTGACGCGGCTCTCCTCGACGACCTGGAGGACGCCGTCGTTCGCCATGCCGGACGCGGCGCGCGCGGTGGGGACGTAGCCGACGAAGACGCCCGTGTCCGGGCCGGTCTCGGTCAGCACGATCACCTCGACGTCGCCGGTCAGGTCGTCCACCAGCGTCACGGTGATCGTCTCGCGCGCGGTCCGGTCCATGTTCCGGTCGGCGTCCTCGACGCGGACGAAGACCGGGTCGCCCTGGTGGAGCCGGTCGGTGACGAGGAGCGGCAGGTCGGCCGGCACCGCGAGCGGGGAGGGGGCGCCGGCCGGCCAGGGGGCGGGGAGCGGCGCGAACGGATCCCCCGCAGCCGGCCCCGTCCGGTAGGCGCCGAGGACCACGGGCACCGCGGCGGCGCCCGGGGCCGCGGGAGCGTACCTCAGGATCTGGATGGTCGCCGGCGCGGGGATGCGCACGGAGACGACGGCGGGGGCGGAGTCGACGGGGGCGGGCAGCTCGGCCGAGCTCAGCGTCGCGACGTTCACGATCTGGTCGCCCTGGACGGGCGTCGCCCCCTGCGCCAGCGCGGTCCGCGCCAGCGCCAGGGTGAAGGTCGCGAGGAGCGTCTGGCGGACCCTGGAGGTCATGCCAGCGGCTCGGCCCGGGGCGCCGCGGAGGCCGTGGCGCCCCGAGGCCCGCGCGTCAGTTGATGGTCGCCTGGTAGAAGAGGACCAACTCGCCTCCGCCCGCCACGGTGCCGGTCGCGCCGCCGGGGTTGAACGAGACGGTTCCGCCCGCGAAGGTGTAGCCGTCGCCGTCCGCGCCGTCGGTCAGCGCGGTGGCCGAGCCGTAGGCGGTGGCCGACGAGGTGGCGTAGCGGCCGCTGGCGGCCACGTAGGTGAGGTACGCCGGGACCACGTCCGTGAAGGCGACCGCGGAGGCGTCGGTGGCGCCCGTGTTGGCGGCCACCACCTTGTAGACGAGGACCGTGCCCGGAGGGGCGGTCCCGGTGGCCGCGAAGGTCGCGCCGCCGTCGGTGGAGACCGTCTTGGTCACCGTGAGCGTGGGCCGGTTGACGGTGATGACCGTGGGCGTGCTCTGCGTGGTGGCCGGGTTCGGCGCGGTGGCCGAGGTGGCCGTGGTGCTGACGGTCTGCGTGCCCGAGCCGCCGGCCACGATCGTCCCGGAGGGCACGGTGGCCGTGAAGGTGGCGCGCTCGCCCACGATCTGGCCGGCCGCCACGGTTCCGCCGGAGATGGGGGCGGAGAGGCCGATGGTGGCGGTGTTCGCGATGGCGTCCTTGCCGACGCTGGTCACCGTGTAGGCGTTGGCCCCGATCACGATGGTGTCGCCGACGGCGATGCCGTTCACCGAGGCGCCCGCCACGCCGTCGTAGGGAACCGTGATGGAGTTGGCGCCGTCGGTCGCGTCGGCCGCGAGCGTGGTCCCGCCCAGCGAGATGCTGGCCGGGAGCGTCACGGCCACGGCCGAGACGTTGGCCGGCGTGGCCGTGGACGACAGGTTGTAGGTGTCCGGGCCGTTCGCGGTGGCGGTGACGGTGTACGTGAGCGTGGCGCTCGTGCCCTGCGCGATGGTCTGGTTGGGCGGGGAGGAGAGGACCACGGCCGACGGAACCAGCGTGACCGTCACCGAGGCGGAGGCGGTCACCGGCGTCTGCGCGACGCCGCCCGCGTCGTTGAAGCTCACGGTGGCGGTGTTGGTGATGGTGGTGTTGGCGGCGGTGGAGGCGAGCGCCTCCGTGGCCGCCAGGGCCAGGGCGAGCACGGAGAGCGCGAGGGCTCCCCGCAGGAGGCGCGTGGGGATGGGGACTGCGACCTTGGGCTTCATTCGACTGCTCCTTTGCGAGACGGCGGTTACGGGGTGAAGGCGATGCGGGAGAGGTGGATCACTTGACCTTGACGCGGAAGGCGACCTTGCCGGTCGCGCCGGGAAGAACCTTCTTCAGCGTGAAGCGGACGTGCGTGTACTCGGCCGGCGTCGCGACGCGCTTCTCCACCGCGCCGGACGCGAGCCGGATCTCGTAGGTGAGCTTCACCGCGGGCGCGAAGGTCTTGCCCCCGTCGCTGGAGAACGTGACCTCGGCGCCCTCCCCGGTCGCGGTGTTGGCGATGTAGGTGGTCCCCTTGGGGATGGCGTCGTCGATGCGGGCGTCGGTGGCGGCGGCGTCGGCCCGGTTCGTGTAGGTGAGCACGTACTCGACGACGTCGCCCGGCGAGACGGACTGGGCCGGGACCATCCGCGTGGTGGTGGTGCCGCCCTTGCGCTCGACCACCTCGCGGAACTGGGCGATCGAGAACTCGATCCGCGGGGCGGCGAGGGCGGGTCCGGCGAGGGCGAGCCCGGCGGCGAGGGCCGCCAGCCGGGGGAAGGCTGCGCGGGTCTTCATGGATGCTCTCCGTTGCGCTGCGAGGTGGCGGGGTCGTCACCGCGGATGCGGGGCGGTCGAGGTCCGGTCGGGAAGAGGGTCGCGATGGGTCCTTGCTCCGCGGTGAGGCGAACCCGGGTGTCCGGCAGCCGGGCCGCTGGTACACGTTCAGTAGTCTCCTGACGAACGTCAACTTCCTCAACCCCGCGAACATGGTCCCCTTGTGCGCGGGGCGGCCGGAGGTGGGTGGAGCCCCCACCCGCCGGCGGCGAGAAGGGGGGCGGCGGACGACGCCGGCGCGGGGGCGGGACCCCGCGCGCCCCGGGGGCCGGGGGACCGAGGCGGTGACCCGGCGCTCGCCCGCCTGGTCCTCAACCCGCGGTGCGGACGCCCGGGTGCTCCCGCAAGAGCGCCCCGAGCGCCTCTCCCAGGCCCCGGCCGCACCAGTCGGGCGCGACCGCGAGGTCGCGGACCCACACCTCGTCCCCGTCGCTCACCGCGCGCGCGGTGGCGACCAGGGCGCCGCCGGCCCGCGCCCCCACCCAGGCGTGCGCCCTCCGGAGACGGCGCGCCACCTCCCCGGGCGTCTGGCGGAGGAGCGCCGCCGCACCGGCCAGGTCGCCCTCGCCCGGCGCGACGTGGAGCGTCGTCCCCTCCGGCCCGCGCAGGAACGCGGGCGCGGGCAAGGCGGGGTCGGCCGACCGCAGGCGCTCGATGGCCGCGGGGTCACCGGGCGCCCCGCGCTCCCAGAGCTTCCCGAGCAGGGCGAGCCGGAGTTGCGGCGACTTCTGCTGCAGGAGCTTGCGCTTCACCGAGAGCCGCTCGACGGGAAGGCGGAAGACCAGCGTCCCGCGAAGCTCGGGGGCGTACTCCGGCGCGTCCGCCTCGATGGGCCGGTGTCGCCCCTCCGGCTGGTACTTGGCGGTGAACGCCGCGAGGAGGCGCGCCTTCTCGCCGGCGCCCTCCACCCGCTCGAGCGTCCCCTCCGCCAGGACGCTCTCGTAGAGGGTGTCGGCCGGGCAGGCCAGCTCGCCGAAGAACCAGCTGGGCAGGTCGGCCACCACCTCCACCGCCGAGGCGACCGCCCGCCTCCCCAGGGCCGAGGCCTTCTCGCCGGTGAGCCTTCCGTGGAAGACCACGGTCTCCCCGTCGAGCAGGCACTGGAGGGGCCGGAGCAGCGGCGCGCCGTCCGGCCGGGCGGAGGCGAGGTGCACGAAGGGGGCGCGGGCGAGGAGCGCGAGGCCGAGGGCGCGGTCGCCGGGGTCGGTCATGCGGGCAGTCTGCCCGGCCCGGACGCCCGGCGAAAGGCTCAGCGCGGCGCCCGGCGCGCCTCCAGCACGAGCCGGGTGCGCAGGTCGAAGAGCCCGCGCTCGAGGCCGACCGGGAACTGGTGCGGGTTCACGAACCGCTTCACCCCGGCGTGGAACCCCTCCAGCTGCGAGAGCGTGCGCCGCCGGCACGCCTCGAGCGGCGGGGGGTCGTAGACCCGGCGGCCGCGCCGGAAGACGGGCACGAGCAGGTCCTCGCCGGGCGTGCCGGCCGGGATCTCGCGCCGCCGGGTCGGGTCGAACGGGTCCACGATCACCGCCGGCTCCGGGATGCCCAGCACCTCGTCCCAGATCGCGTCGGCGAGGAACCCCGCCCCGGCCCGGTAGCGGCGGACCTGGAGGAGACCCGGGATGGTGGTCTTGGAGGCCTGCTCGGAGATCTTCACCCGGTGCTCCCAGGGCGCGCCCGGCCCCTCCCGGACGGCGCCGAGCTTGTACACGCCGCCCAGCGCCCCGTCGCCCATGCCGGTGACGAGCTTCGTCCCCACGCCCCAGGCCGCGATGGTGGCGTTCTGGTCCTTCAGGCTCTGGATGATGTTCTCGTCGAGCTCGTTCGAGGCGAGGATGAGCGCCCCGGGGAACCCCGCCTGGTCGAGCCGCCGCCGCGCCTCGATGGAGAGCCAGGCCAGGTCGCCCGAGTCGAGCCGGATCCCCACCATCTCCTTGCCGACGGAGCGGAGCCACCGGCCCGCCTCGATGGCGTGGTCGACGCCGGCCAGCGTGGCGTAGGTGTCCACCAGGAAGATGCAGTTCGAGGGCAGGGCCTTCGCGTACTCGAGGAACGCCTCCCGCTCGTCGGCGAAGAGCAGCACCCAGCTGTGCGCGTGCGTGCCCCGGGCCGGCATGCCGTAGAGGCGGGCGGCCAGGGTGTTGGAGGTGGCGGCGCAGCCGCCCACGTAGGCGGCGCGGCTGGCGGAAAGCCCCCCGTCGATCCCCTGCGCGCGCCGGAGCCCGAACTCGATCACCGGCTCCCCGCGCGCGGCCAGGCACACCCGGGCCGCCTTGGTGGCCACCAGCGTCTGGAAGTTCAGGACGGCGAGGAGCGCCGTCTCGAGCAGCATGGCCGGGATCACCGGCCCGGCCACGCGCAGGAGGGGCTCCTGCGCGAAGACCACCGTCCCCTCCGGCAGGGCGTCCACGTCCACGTCCATCTCGAGGGCGCGCAGCACCTCCAGGAAGGCGGGCTCGAAGAGCCGCTCGCCGTCGGCGCCCCGCTGCGCGGCCAGGAAGGCGAGGTCCTCCTCGTCGAAGCGGTAGTGCTCGACGAGGTCCACGGCGTGCTCCAGCCCGGCCGCCACGGTGAAGCCGCTCTCGAAGGGGGGCCTCCGGAACGACAGGGTGAAGGCCGCCTCCCTCCGCGAGACGCCGCTCTTCCAGGCGGCGTACGCCATGGTGAGCTCGTAGAAGTCGGTGAGCAGCGCGAGCGACGGCCGGTAGAGCCGCGACGGCACGGTCATGGGCGCCTCCCGTCCCATCCCTATTTAGCCGCTTGCACCCGGGCGCGGGTCCTCTATGTAGCCCGTTCCGGAGGACTCCATGCACGACCCGCTCGGCGCCGTCGCCCCCTTCGAGCCCGCCCCCGGAAGGACCGGTCGGCTCGTCTCCCTGCCTGCCCTGGAGCGGAAGGGCTTCGGCCCCGTCTCGCGGCTCCCGGTCTCGCTCCGGATCGTGCTCGAGTCGCTCGCCCGCAACGTGGACGGCGAGCGCGTCGGCGAGGAGGACGTGCGCGCCCTGGCCCGCTGGGAGCCCCGGGGCGAGCGGGTGCGCGAGATCCCCTTCGTGGTGGCCCGGGTGCTGCTCCAGGACTTCACCGGCGTGCCGCTCATCGCCGACCTGGCCGCCATGCGCTCCGCCGCCGCCCGCCTCGGTCGCGATCCCCTGGTGGTCGAGCCGCGCGTCCCGGTGGACCTGGTGGTGGACCACTCGGTCCAGGTGGACGCCTTCGGGAGCGCCGGCGCCCTCCGGACCAACATGGACCTCGAGTTCGACCGGAACCTGGCGCGCTACGAGTTCCTGCGGTGGGGCACCCAGGCCTTCGAGAAGCTCCGCATCGTCCCGCCCGGGGTCGGGATCTGCCACCAGGTGAACCTCGAGTACCTCGCCCGCGGCGTCCTGGAGCGGGACGGGCTCTTCTACCCGGACACGCTGGTGGGCACCGACTCGCACACCACCATGATCGCGGGGCTCGGGATCCTGGGCTGGGGGGTGGGCGGCATCGAGGCCGAGGCGGCCATGCTGGGGCAGCCGTACTACTTCCTCACGCCGGACGTGGTGGGGGTGCACCTCTCCGGCGCCCTCCGGGAGGGCGTCACCGCCACCGACCTCGTCCTGCGCGTCACCGAGCTGCTGCGCCGGGCGAAGGTGGTGGGCAAGCTCGTCGAGTTCTTCGGCGAGGGCGCGGCCAGCCTTCCGGTG
>DATIUR010000299.1:0-3058 GCA_035466675.1 Anaeromyxobacteraceae bacterium
TGCCGGCTCCTCGACGTCGGCTTCGGGGGAGGGCTCCTCCTCGAGCTGGCGCACCGGCGCGGGGTGCGCGCGCTGGCCGGAGTCGATCCGTCGGAGGCGGCGGTGGCGTTCCTGCGGGGCCGGTCCGGCCGGTTCGGCGGGCTTCCACTTCCACGAGGCGCGCGATCTCGTCGCGGCCGCCGCCGGCGCGGGGTTCGAGGGCGTCCGGCTCGTGGAGCTGCACGGGCATGTCACCGAGGGCGACCTCGTGCTCCGGGCCTCGGCCGGGGGTGGCGCCGGGTGAGGGACGCGCTCAGCGCGGCAGCGTGCCGAGCGCCCGCTCGAGGTCCGCCACGAGGTCGGCCGGGTCCTCGATGCCGACGGAGAGCCGGATCACGCCGTCTCCGATGCCGGCCCGCCGGCGCGCCTCGGGCGTCATCGAGGCGTGGGTCATCGAGGCCGGGTGGGCCACCAGGCTCTCCACCCCGCCCAGGCTCTCCGCCAGCGTGAACCAGCGCAGGGTCTTGAGCACGTGGTCCACCCGGTCGGGCCGCCCGTCCCGCAGCTCGAAGCTCACCATGGCCCCGAAGCCGTCCTGCTGCCTCTCCGCCAGCGCGTGCTGCGGGTGGTCGGGCAGGCCGGGGTAATGCAGCCGGTCCACGGCCGGGTGGGCCGCCAGGAACGCGGCCACGGCGCGGGCGCCGGCCTCGTGGGCCTTCATGCGGAGGAGCAGCGTCTTCAGGCCCCGGAGCACGAGGAAGCAGTCGTGCGGGCTCTGCGAGGTGCCGAGCAGGTTGTTCAGGCTCTGGATCCGCTGGAGCATCCCGACCTGGCCCGGGGCCGCCACCAGCGCGCCGCCCACCACGTCGCTGTGGCCGTTCAGGTACTTGGTGGTGGAGTGGACGACGAGGTCGGCCCCGTGCTCGAAGGGGCGCTGCAGGACGGGCGAGAGGAAGGTGTTGTCCACCACCGAGAGCGCGCCCCGGGCCCGCGCCAGCGCGGAGACCGCCCGGATGTCGGTGAGGCGGAGCAGCGGGTTCGACGGCGTCTCGATCCAGACCATCCTCGTGTTCGGCCGGAAGGCCGCCTCCACCGCGGCGAGGTCGGACAGGTCGAGGTAGGTGACCTCGAGGCCCCAGGCGGCCCGGGCGTGCTCGAGCGCGCGGAAGGTCCCGCCGTAGCAGTCCACGGTGCAGAGGAGGTGGCTGCCGTGCGGGAGGAGGTTGAGCGCCACCGCCACCGCGCTCATGCCGGTCGCCGTGCAGGTGGCGCCCTGGCCGCCCTCCAGGAGCGCGATGGCCTCCTCCAGCGCGGCCCGCGTCGGGTTGCCGCTCCGGGTGTAGTCGTAGCCGGCGTTGGTGCACACGTCGCGGAAGGCGAAGGTGGAGGTCTGGTAGATGGGCGGCATCACCGCGCCGTAGGCCGGGTCGGGCGCGACGCCGGCGTGGACGCACCGGGTGGCGAGAGCGGCCCCGGGGACGAGCGGGGCGCGGCCCGCCCAGCCGGCCCGCGCCGGGGTGCCGGCCGGGACGATGGTGAAGTGGTAGGCCGGGTTGCCGGGGACGTTGGAGTCGAGATGGATGTCGTCGGGCATGGAAGGTCCTCCTACCGGCGCCGCTTCGGCCCCCAGGTGCCGAGCGAGCGGGGCTTTCCCGTCGCGGCGTGGCCGGCCTGGCCCGCGGTCCGGTGGGCGCCGTGCGCCGGCGCCTCCCGGCCGCCCGCGGGCGGCGCCCTGGCGCCTCGTTCCTCCGCCCGCGCGGCGCGGTGCGCCTGGGCGCGCCGGGCGTTCCGGTTGGGCGACGCCCTGCGCTGCGCCGGGCCGGGGTGGGCCTGCGCGGATGCGGCGCGCGCCAGCTCCGCCTGGAACGTCTCGGATTCGTGCGGCAGCGCGGCCCGGGCGATCTGCGCCCGGGTCAGCCTCTCGATGCCCCGGAGCTGGTCCATCTCCTCCGGCGAGGCGAAGCTCGACGCCCGTCCGCTCGCCGCCATGCGGGCGGTCCGCCCGACGCGGTGCACGTAGTCCTCGGCCACGTGCGGCAGGTCGAAGTTCACGACGTGCCCGATGTCCGCCACGTCGATCCCGCGCGCCGCGATGTCGGTCGCGACGAGGACGCGGTAGGTCCCGTCCTTGAACCCGTCGAGCGCCATCCGGCGCTGCCCCTGCGAGCGGTCGGCGTGGATCCGGGCGGTCTTGTGCCCGGCCCGCTCCACCGCCTTCCACACCTTGTCGGCGCGGCGGCGCGTGCGGGTGAAGACCAGGGTGGAGAGGTCGTCCGCCTCGAGCAGCGCCAGCAGGAGCGGCAGCTTCTCCCGCTGGTCGGCCAGGAACACGTGCTGCACCGCCCGCTGCGCGGTGGTGCCGCTGCGCGTCACCTCGACCCGGACCGGGTCGGCCAGGTGCGCCTTCGCGAACGCCTCCACCTCGGCGCCCATGGTGGCGGAGAAGAGGAGCGTCTGCCGCACCTTCGGCACGCGCGCCAGGATTCGGGAGAGCTGCGGCGCGAACCCCATGTCGAGCATGCGGTCGGCCTCGTCCAGGACCAGCACCTCGATCCGGTCGAGCCGGGCCGTGCCCTGCTGGAGGTGGTCGACCAGGCGCCCGGGCGTGGCCACGACCACCTCGTGGTCGTGCAGCGCCTTGGTCTGGTTCCCCATCCCCACCCCGCCGATCACGACGGCGCCGCGCACGTGGCGGGCCTTTCCGAACCGCTCCAGCTCCTCGGCGATCTGCAGGGCCAGCTCGCGCGTCGGCGCCAGGACGAGGGCGCGCGGCGAGCCGCGCACGGGGCGGGCGGAGAGCCGCTCGATGATGGGGAGGAGGAAGGCGGCCGTCTTCCCGGTGCCGGTCGCGGCGGTGCCGATCACGTCCTTGCCGGCGAGCGCCGGAGGGATGGCCCGCGCCTGGATGGGGGTGGGATGCTCGAACCCGGCCCGCGCGAGCGCGTGCAGGGCCTGGGGGGAGAGGTTCAGGTCTGCGAAGGTCCTGGATTCCAAGCGCGCGAACATAGTCGGTCCGGCGGCCGGATGCACGGAACCCGCCGGGCCAGACGGGCGGGCGCGTGCACGGGGGGCCGGCCCC
>DATIUR010000300.1:0-1509 GCA_035466675.1 Anaeromyxobacteraceae bacterium
CGGTGCCGAGGAGCCCGCGCTCCAGCTGGTCGCGCGCGTCGAACGTCACCGACCCGCCGCCCGCCGAGACCTCGATCGGGTGGCCGGCCACCTGGGCGGCGGCGGGGGACGCGGCGATGGCGGCCGCGAGGACGAGCGAAGAGAGCAGCCGCAGGGAACGGGACATGCGACGAAACCTCCTGGGATCCCGGTGGGGCGGAGCAGGGCGCGCGCGCGCGCGCACCGCGGGACAGAAGGTCCGGCACGCATCAACACGGCCCGCGGCAAACAGATAGCCGGTAAGTGGTAGCATCGGCCCTCCGGCAGGTCAACGCTTGGCCGGAGCCGCCGAAGGTCGTTCCGGCACGCAGGGAACCCACCCCGTCATCGGCCGCTCGAAGCTCCTCCATGAGCGCCGTCCTGGACCCGGCGGGCCCCCCGTGGCCGGGCCCCGGCGGGCCGCCGCGACCCCACCCCACGGAGCCTTCACATGGACACCGCCACCCGGAACGCGCTGATCGCGCGTTACAAGCAGGGCTACGCCGAGGTCGTGGGCGCGCTGGACGGATTCCCGCCCGAGAAGCTCACCGCCCGCCCGTTCGCCGGCAAGTGGACCGCGGCCGAGATCGTCCACCACCTGGCGGACAGCGAGATGAACAGCGCGATCCGGTTCCGGAAGCTCCTGACCGAGGCGTACCCCGTGATCCAGGCCTACGACCAGGACGACTGGGCCCGGCTCCTCCACTACCAGGCCCGCCCGCTCGAGCCGTCGCTGCTCGCGTTCCGGGCGGCGCGGGAGACGACGGCCCAGCTGTTCGAGCACATGGGCGAAGCCGACTGGCGGCGGCTCGGCTGGCACGACCACTCCGGCAGCTACCACGCCGAGCGCTGGCTCGAGATCTACGCCGAGCACGCGCACGGGCACGCCGAGCAGATCCGGCGGCTCAAGGCCGAGCTCGCCCGGTGATCTGGCGCTGCCGCGGCACCACGTTCGACCTCGCCGGGCGCCCGCTCGTGATGGGGATCCTGAACGTGACCCCGGACTCGTTCTCGGACGGGGGGCGCTACCTCGACCCGGCCGCCGCGGTGGCGCGCGGCCATGCCCTGTTCGCCGAGGGCGCCGACCTCCTGGACCTGGGGGGTGAGAGCACCCGTCCCGGCTCGCCCGACGTGCCCGCGGACGAGCAGTGGCGGCGGCTCGAGCCGGTGCTGACCACGCTCCGGCGGGAGCGGCCGGAGGGCGTGATCTCGGTCGACACGCGCTCCGCCGCGGTGGCGCGGCGGGCGCTGGCGGCGGGCGCCCAGGTCGTGAACGACGTGAGCGCGCTCTCCGACCCGGGGATGGCGGGCGAGGTCGCCGCGGCCGGCGCGGGGCTCGTGCTCATGCACATGCGCGGCACCCCGGCGACGATGCAGCAGGATACGGCGTACGCGGACGTCGCGGCCGAGGTGGCGGACTTCCTCCGCGTGCGGATGGGTCGCGCCGAGGCGGCGGGCGTGGCGCACGAGACGATCGCGCTCGACCCGGGG
>DATIUR010000301.1:0-4058 GCA_035466675.1 Anaeromyxobacteraceae bacterium
CGACGCGGCGATGGCGCGGATCTCGGCGCTGGCGAGCGCCACGGTCGGCTCGGCCGGCGGCGCGGCCGCCTCGCCGGCCGGGGCGGGGGTGAGGGACGGGATCTCGACGCCGTCCGCCAGCACCGCCAGGTCGTAGTCGCCGATCTGGACGATGTCGCCGGGGCGGAGCTTGCGCTTGCCGTCCACCCGGTCGCCGTTCACCCGCGTGCCGATGAGGCTGCCCAGGTCCTCCACCCACACGTCGCCCTTCTGGCGCACCAGGCGGGCGTGGCGGCGCGAGACGTTGCGGTCGGCGAGCCGGACCGCCACGCCCTCGGTGCCGCGGCCGATCGCGATCTCGTCGGCCGAGAAGGGCACGGTCGTCCGCCGGCCGGCGTCGTCCTCGATCACGATCTTCACGGCGCGCCCTGGCTCCCCGCGCGGCGCCGGTCCACGGGCTTGAGCCTCCGGCGGAACCGGGCGCCGTCCTCCTCGGGGAGCACCACGAACTGGTCGATCTCGAAGCCGGCGAGCTGGAGGTCGACGCGGTGGCGGTCGTCGAGCCGAACGCCCGGGATGGTGACCGGGGTGCGCCCCGCCGGCCGCCCGTCGAAGCTCACCTGGGCCCCGGAAGGCTCGCTCTCGATGGTGACGGGGCCGAGCGTGCTCTGGAGCTTGGCGTGGACGCGCCGGACCATCCGGCCCGGCTCGGGCTGCAGATCGATCTCGACCAGCCTGCGCGGCCCGCCCCCCACCGACACCTGGTGGGCGCGGGAGAGGACCACGCCCTCCACCACCGCGGGCGTGACCTGGCCGGTGGGCGAGCCGTCGAAGGAGACCGGCGCCCCGGGCGGATCCGAGGTGATCACCACCACCCCGGGCCGGATCCAGATCTCCCCGAAGTGGAGCGCCACCGCGCCGGCTGCGGCCACGACCAGCCCGAACAGGAAGGCGGTGGACAGGCGCACGCCGTCCCGCACCACGGTGCGCGTCCGGGTCCGCGCCGGCGCCTTCATCCGCGCCGAGGCCGTGGTCTCGACCGGCGCCGGCGCCGCGTAGCTGCCCGGGACCGGGGTGGTGGCGGGGATCCCCCCGCGGGAGATCGGCTGGTAGGTGGCGTGCTGCTGGGCCGCCGCGTTGGTGAGGACCTTCATGATGAGCGGGTCGTGCGCCCGCCCGGAGCGCTGCTTGGCGATCCGGTCGGCGAAGACCTGCTGCATCTGCTTGCCGAGGAGCTCCTGGATGGAGCTGTGGGGGGTGGGGAAGAGCACGTCCACCAGGGCGTCGGCGAACTTCCGCGCCTCGGAGAAGCGCTTGCCCGGGTCGTAGGCGAGCGCCCGGGACACGATGGCGTCGATGTCCTTGGGGAGGCGCGGATCGATCTGGGTGGGCGGTACGACCTTGGTCTTCCGCGCGGCGATGAGCGACTCGACGTCGGTGGCCTTGGGGAAGGGCTTCTGCTGGGTGAGCAGCTCGTACAGGATGATCCCGGCGGCGAAGATGTCGACGCGGTGGTCCCAGCGCGTCTCCAGCGAGGCCTGCTCGGGCGCCACGTACCCGAGCTTCCCCATCAGCATGCCCTCCTTGTAGTTGGAGAGGCCGGTGGCGGCCCGGGCGATGCCGAAGTCGAGCAGCTTCACCTCGCCCTCGAAGGAGAGCAGGGCGTTGTCGGGGGAGACGTCGCAGTGGACGATCTCGAGCGGGCGCCCCTGCGAGTCGGTCCGCTTGTGGGCGTAGTCGAGGCCCTGCAGGAGCTGGAGGACGATGAAGATGGCCTGCTCCGGCGAGAGGGCCGCTCCGGAGCGGGCGAAGGCGAGCATCATCTCCTTCATGGAGACCCCTGTCACGAGCTCCATGGAGATGAAGTAGTTCCCGTCGATGATGCCGCACTCGTAGATCTGCGCGATGTTGTTGTGCGTGAGCTGGACGGTGAGCTTCGCCTCGTTGACGAGCATCTTGATGAAGCCCTGATCCTGGGCCCGGGAGGGCAGGATCCGCTTCACCACCAGCTCCTTCTCGAACCCCTCCGCGCCCGGCACGCGGGCACGGTAGATCTCCGCCATCCCGCCCACGGCCAGGCGCTGGAGGAGGAAGAACTTCCCGAAGACGTGCGGCCGGAACTCGGGGGACGTCGCGGTGGGGGAGGCGGCCTCGGCCACGGCGGGATGTTAGCCCGAGGCCGGACGACCCCACAAGGACGCGGCCCCTGCGCCGCCCGGGGTCTTCACCGCACCCGCCGCCTCGCTTACGTTCGACCACCTGGAGGTGACCCGTGCCCCTTTCCGACGCCGAGGCCCTGGCCGCCCGCATCGTGGCCGAGAGCGGCGACGCCGTGATGTTCGTGGACCGCGAGGGCGTGGTGCGGCTGTGGAACCGGGCCGCGGAGGAGATGTTCGGCTTCCCGGCGGCGGAGATGGTGGGGGCCTCGATGGACCCCATCGTCCCGGAGCGGCTGCGCGCCCGCCACTGGGAGGGCTGGGACAAGGTGATGGCCAGCGGGGTGACCCGCTACGGGAAGGACGTCCTGGCGGTGCCGGCGCTCCGCAAGGACGGCAGCACCCTCTCGATCGAGTTCACCATCGCCCTGCTCCGGGACGGGTCGGGTGCCGTGGCCGGCGCCGCCGCCATCGTGCGGGACGTGACGCAGCGCTTCGGGCGGGAGAAGGCGCTCCGGGCCCGCCTGAAGGAGCTCGAGGCGAAGACGCGCGGGTGAGCTTATGATCCGGGCCCATGCAGGTCGACCTGCTCTACGGGCGGGGGACGCTCCCGGTGCGGCTCCCCGACGATCTCGAGGTGACCGTCGTCCGCAAGCCCGCCATGCCGGCGCTGGAGGATCCGCGCGCGGCGGTGGCCTCCGCCCTGCGCCGGCCGGTCGAGGCGCGCCCGCTGGCGGAGGAGGCCCGGGGCGCCCGGAGCGCCTGCGTCCTCGTCTGCGACCTGACCCGGCCGGTGCCGAACGGGCTCGTCCTCCCGCCCCTCCTGCGCGAGCTCCTGGCGGCCGGGATGGACCCCTCCCGCATCGCCGTCCTGGTGGCCACCGGCCTCCACCGCCCGAACCTGGGGGCGGAGCTGGCCGAGCTGGTGGGGGACCCCTGGGTCCTCGAGACCTTCCGGGTGGAGAACCACGACGCGCGGGACGACGCGGCCCACCTGGACCTCGGGTTCACCGCGGCCGGCACCCCGGTCAAGATCGACCGGCGCTTCGCCGCCGCCGACCTCAAGATCGTCACCGGGCTGGTCGAGCCGCACTTCATGGCCGGCTTCTCCGGGGGGCGCAAGGTGATCGCGCCCGGCGTGGCGCACCGGGACACCATCACCACCTTCCACAGCGCGCGGTTCATGGCCCACCCGCGCGCCGAGAACTGCGTGCTGGCGGGGAACCCCCTCCACGAGGAGCAGCTCGCCATCGCCGGGATGCTGGGGCGCTCGCTGGCGGTGAACACGGTCCTCGACGAGCAGCGGCGCCTCTCCTTCGTGAACTACGGCGAGGTGGTGGCGAGCCACCGCCAGGCGGTCGAGTTCGTGGAGCGGTACGCGGTGGTCCCCGTGTCGAGGCGCTTCCGGACCGTGGTGACGAGCGCGGCCGGCCATCCCCTCGACCGGACCTACTACCAGACGGTGAAGGGGATGGTCGCGCCCTTGGACATCCTCGCGCCCCCGGCCAACCTGATCGTCGCGTCGGAGTGCGCGGAGGGCATGGGGTCGCGCGAGTACGTCGAGGCCCAGAAGCGCCTGCTGGGGCTCGGCCCGGACGGCTTCCTGGCCGACATCGGACGCAAGCGCTTCGCCGACGTGGACGAGTGGCAGACGCAGATGCAGACGAAGCCCATGCGCGCGGCCCGCATCCACCTCTACGCGCCCGCCCTCTCGCCGGCCGACCGCGCCCTCACCGGCGTGTCGGCGGTCGCGTCGGTGGAGGACGCCGTCCGGGCCAGCGTCGAGGAGAGCGGCGACCGCCACGTGGCGGTCATCCCGGAGGGACCGTCCGTGGTCCCGGTGTCCCGCGGGGCTCCCTGACGGGCGGTGCGCGCTCCGGGATCCCGGACGCGCAGCATCCAGGCACGGGCCCCGCGGGGGAG
>DATIUR010000302.1:0-22925 GCA_035466675.1 Anaeromyxobacteraceae bacterium
CCCCGGCCTGCTCGCGCGGATCGAGGTCGGGGGCAGCCCGGTGGGCGCGGTCGGGTATCCGCTCGACGCCCTGCGCCGGCTCAACCCGCTGTGGCGCGTGGCGCCCCGCTGGCCGGGCCCGGACGAGGCCATGGCGGGCGCCTCCCTCGCCTCGCGGCTGGGCCTGCGGGAGGGCGACGAGATCGCGGTGGCCGCCGGCGGCCGGTCGGCCCGCCTGAGGCTGGCGGCGACGGTCGAGACCGGGGGCGCCGAGGACGAGAACCTCTTCCTGCCGCTGGCCCTGGTTCAGTCCCTGGCGGGCCGGCCCGGCCAGGCCTCCCTGGCCCTGGTGCGGGCGCGCCTCTCCACGGTGGCGCCGGAGGAGGCCGCGCGCGCCATCGAGGCGGCGCTGCCCGGCTCCGAGGCGCGCACGCTCGCCCAGGTGGCCCGCGCCGAGGCTGCCCTGCTCGACAAGGTGACCCGCCTGCTCGCCCTGGTGGCGATCGCCATCGCCGCCGCCAGCGCCTTCACGGTGGCGGGGACGCTCGGCGTGCTCCTGCTCGGCCGGCGCCGGGAGATCGGCCTCTGCCTCGCCCTGGGCGGCGGCGCCGGTCGCGTCACCGGGCTCCTCTTCGCCGAGGCGGCGGCGTCCGGCCTGGCGGGCGGCGTGCTGGGCTGCCTGCTGGGCGCCGCCGCGGCGGAGGCCATCGCGGTCACGGTCTTCGGCGACGCGGTCCCGCTCGTCCCCTGGGCGGCGCCGCTGGCCCTGGCGGTGGCGCTCCTGCTGGCGCTGGGCGCCGCCGCCCTTCCGGTCCGCCGGGCCGTGCGGACCTCCCCCTGTGATACCCTGCGTGCGCCCTGAGGGAGCCCTCCTGCCCGGCCACGGCGTCCGCCTCGAGAAGGTCATCCGCCGCTACGGCGAGACGGAGGCGCTCCGGGAGCTCTCCTGCGAGATCGCCCCGGGCGACTGGGTCTCGCTGGTGGGGCCGTCCGGGTCGGGCAAGTCCACCCTGCTCCACCTGCTGGGCGCCATGGACGCGCCCACCGCCGGCCGGATCTTCGTCGGCGGCGCGGAGATCACCGCCCTCGATGCCGCCGGGGCGACCCGGTTCCGGCGGGAGCGGGTCGGCTTCGTCTTCCAGCAGCACCACATGGTGCCCTACCTGTCGGCGGTCGAGAACGTGATGCTGGCGCAGCACTTCCACTCGGTGGCGGACGAGGAGGAGGCCGCCGCCGCGCTCGACCGGGTGGGGCTCGCCTCGCGCGCCCGCCACCTGCCCGGGCAGCTCTCCGGCGGCGAGCGACAGCGGGCCTGCATCGCGCGGGCGCTCGTGAACGAGCCCGGTCTCCTCCTCCTCGACGAGCCCACCGGCAACCTCGACTGGGCGAGCGCGCTCGGCGTGCTCGACCTCGTGGCCCGCCTCCAGGAGCAGGCGGGCTTCACGGTCGTGTGCGCCACCCACAACCCGGCCGTGGCGCGCTGGGGGCGGCGGGTGCTCCGGCTGGTGGACGGCCGCCTCGGCGCCGACGAGCCCTCTCCCGGCGACCGGCCGCGCGACGAGGCCGCGGCGGGAGGAGCCCGGGCGTGAGCGGCCGCCGCGCCGGGGCCATCGCGGCCGCGCTGGTGGGCGCCGCCGTGCTCGTGGCCGTGGCCGCCCCCCTCGTCCGCAGGCCGGGATCGCTGGAGGAGGTCCGCCCGGGCGTCGCCGGCCCCGGCCCCGACGGCGTCCAGACGCTCTCGGTCGAGGTGGAGCGCGGCGCCTACGTCCCGAACCTCCTGCACGCCCGGGCCGGGCAACCGCTCCGGCTCCGGATCCGGGTGCGCGACGCCCACGCCTGCTCCACCCGCCTGCTCGTGCCCGATCTCGGCCTCGACCTCACGCTCCCGGAACGCGGCGAGATCGAGTTCCTCCTGCCCCCCGCCCCGGCAGGCGCCCACGTCTTCACCTGCGGCATGAAGATGGTGAAGGGCGTCCTGTCCCTGGAGTAGCCGTCCGTGCGGGAATCCTTCCTGGCCACCTTCGCGGTCGGGCTCGAGGGCGCCGTGGCCTGGGCGCTCTCGGCCGCCCTCCTGCGCGCCGGGCCCCTTCGGCGCGCCGTGCTCTCGCTCGCCGCCGCCCTGCTGGCCGGGCTCCTGGTCGGGGCGGGGACGCTGGCCGCGGCGCGGGGGCGCGGCCTCTCCCCGAACGAGGTCGCGCCGGCGCTGGCCCGGGCGGGCCACCTCGTTGCCGTGGCGCTCCTCGCCGGTGCCGCCCTCCTGCGGCGGCGGTCGGCGGAGCACCTCTTCGGCTCGGCCCTCGGGCGGTCGGCCGCCGAGGTGGCCCTCCTGGCGGGAGGCGTCGCGTTCCTCCTGCCCGAGGGTGCCTTCCTGGCGGCCCGCCTCGACGACCTCGCCCTGCTCGCCGGGGAGAAGGCCTTCGTCCGCCTGTCGGCCCTGGCCGGCCTCGCCGCCGCCGGTGCCGCCGGCGTCGCCGCGGCCTGGGCCGGCCGGCGCCTGCGCCTGTCCGCCTCCCTCACGCCCTCCTCCCTCCTCGCGCTCCTCTTCGCGCTCAAGATGGCCGGCGTGGCGGCCTCCGCGGTGGACGCCCACACCCTGCCCGCCGCGCTGGGAGGGGTGATCGGACGGGCGGTGCACGACGGGGTGCACCTCGCCTTCGTCACCTTCCAGGTGCCCGACCATCCCTACCTGAAGGACGGGGTCTACCAGGCCATCCTCGTCCTCCTGGACCCGCTCGGCCACGATCTCCTCACCGCCGCCGTGCTGGCCGCGCCCCTGGTGGCCGGCTGGGTCGCCTTCCGGCGGCGCCCGCCCCCCGCCCTGCCGGAGGGGACCCGCGCCCCGGAGCGGCGCCTCGCCCGGGCCGCCTTCCGCCGCGGGAACCGCGCGGCCGGGGCCGCCTTCGCGGCGGCCATCGTGCTCTCGTCCTCGGCGATCGCCTCGGCGCGCGCCCGCAGCGACGAGCTGTACGAGCCCGTCCCCGAGCCGGTGGTGGACGACGGCGCCGGGACGGTGATCGTCCCCCTGGCCGGACCGCTCTCCCGCGGCGCCGGCGAGCGGATGAGGAAGTGGGTGTACGCGGAGGGCGATCGCTCGATCGTCTTCTTCACGGTCCGTCTGCCCGACGGCGGCCTGTCCGCGGCGCTCGACCTGTGCGAGATCTGCCAGCCTCGTGGGTACGCCCAGCTCGGGCCGGGCCACGTCTTCTGCAAGTACTGCCGGACGCCCATCCCCGTCGGAACCGTCGGGCAGCCCGGCGGCTGCAACCCCGTGCCGGTCCCGGGCGCCACCGTGAAGGGCGCGGCGCTGCTCGTCCCGCGCGACGCCCTCGTCTCGGCCTGGCGCCAGGCGATGGCGGGCAAGCGATGACGCCCCGGCCCTCGCCCGCCCGCCTGCTTCGGGCCGCCCCGGGCCTGGCGAGGGTGCTGCTCCTCGCCTTCGCCGCCTGGGCGGTGGCCCTCGAGCTCGCCGCCGGCCCCGGCTTCGTCGCGGCGGTGGGGTCGGCGCCCGGCGTGGCGCTCGTCTCGTCGGCGGGTCTCCTCCTCCTCCTCTCGGCCGCCGATCCGCTGCGGCCGGGCGCGGGCGGCACCCGGTCCGGACGCGTCGCCCGGGCGCTCCTGCGGGGCGGGCTCGGCCTCCTCGTCGCCGCGCCCCCCCTGAGCCTGACCGGGCGCGTCTCCCGCACGCTCGAGGTGGGCGAGGGGATGGACCTGCCGACCGGCTCCCTGCCCGGCCTGCCGGCGCTCCACGTCGGGGCGGTGCACCTCGCCCCGCGCGGCCCTCACCTCCTCTCGAAGACGGTGGAGGTGCAGGCGACGCCCGAGGGCGGCCCCCCGGTGACCGTGGGCCTCTTCCCGCCGGCGCGGATCGGCCCCTGGCGCCTCACGGTCTTCAAGTACGGCTACGCCCCGCGGGTCGAGTGGGAGGCCGGCGGCCGCCTCCTGGCGGACGGCTTCCTCATGCTGGGCACCTTCCCTGCGACCGAGGAGGAGGCGCGGCTGGTGGAGTGGTCGCCCGAGCCGAACGTGATGATGGGAGTCGGCACCTTCCCGCCCGCGATCGAGGACCTGGTCACGCCGCCCGGGTCGGGCCACCACCTCTTCCTGCGCCTGGAGGAGGGCACCGTCGGCGGGGCGCGGCGCGCGCTGGCGAGCCCGGAGGCGTACCGCTTCCTGGCGGACGGGCGGGTCGACGACCCGACCCTGCTCGTGAGGGTGTTCCGCGGATCGGAGGAAGTCTTCGCCGGACGGCTCCGCGGCGGCGGGGAGGCCCGCTACCCGGGAGGCCGCGTGGCGGTGGCGCCCGAGGTGCGCCTGTGGGTGGAGCTGCTCGCCGTCCGTGACCCCTTCCTCGGATTCGCCTGGGCCGGCGCGGCGCTCCTCGCGGCCGGGATCGCGGCAGGGGCCGGCGGCGCCGCGATCGGGCTCGCGCGGAGGCGGCGGGGCGTGGAGGGATCGGGAGGGGCCGCGCCTCCGGGGCGCGAGCCGCACGGAGCCTGAGATCCGTTCTCCGACCCGGAAGGGCCTCCCCATCGGACGTATGCGCGAGGGCGGTGCCCGGCGTAGGAGAGACCGCGGAATCGCTCGTCCTCGCCAGAGGGAGGGGGCTTGAAGCCCGGCCTGCGGAGATTCACATCGGTCGTCGTCCTCGCCGCCGTCGCGATCGGCGCGGCCGTCCTGCTGCGACGACCCCTGGCGATCGTCGCTTCCGCCCTCCATCCGCGCGATCCGCCTCACCTCACGCTGGCCGGGATCGCCCGTCTGCGTTCCCTCGTCTCCGCCTCGGACCCGGCCGGGCGCTGGTGGGCCGCGACCGTTCCGGAAAACCGCGTGGAGGTGAGCCCCGACCTCCCGGCCGAGCTCCGCCGGGAGATGGACGACCTCGCGGCCCGCCTCTCGGCGAGCCCCGAGCAGGCGAGACGCCTCGACCGGCTGGTCGATCTCCTCCGCCGGAGGCTCGCGCCCGCGCACGCGCCGTGGGCGGAGCGGGACGCCTTCGAGCGCGAGGTCGCGGGCCTGCTCGGCGAGATGGAGCGCGAGGAGCGCGCGCGCCTCCGGCGCGTGGACGAGGAGACGCGGGCGGCGGCGCGAACGGTCGCGCTGGGCGGAGCCTCCGCCGGGATCGCGGCCGCGGCGCTCGTCCTCCTCGCGCTGGGCAGGAGCCAGTGGGAGATCGCCCGGCGCCGCCGGACCGCGAGGAGCGTGGTCCGGCTCCTGGCGCGGCAGCGCCGGCTGGCGCAGCGGATCGACTACCTCGACCACCACGACCCGCTGACCGGCTGCCCGAACCGGCAGCGCCTGGTCGAGATGCTCGAGCAGGAGATCGCCAGGGCGAAGGAGGCCAGCCGCGCCGTCTCGGTCCTGGTCCTGGACGTCAACCGGCTCAGGCACGTGAACGACCTGTTCGGGGCCGAGGTGGGCGACCGGCTGCTGCAGGAGATCGCGCGGAGGCTGAAGGCCCAGGTCGGGCGGCACGACATCGTGGCCCGCTTCACCGGAGGCGAGTTCGCCGTGGTCCTGCTCGGCCCCCCGGGCCCGGCCGCCGCGGTCGCCAGGGCCGAGCAGATGCAGAGGGCCCTCGCCGAGAGCATTCCGGTGGGGGAGCACGGCTTCGTGGTGACGTCGAACTTCGGCGTGGCCGCCTACCCCGTGCACGGCCGAGACGCCCGCTCGCTGCTCCGGAGCGCCGAGCTGGCCCTGGGGCGGGCGATCTCCCTGGGGAGGAACGTCACGCAGGTCTTCGAGGACGGCATCGACCGCGGCGTGTCCGAGCGGTTCTTCCTCGAGAAGCGGCTCTCCGGCGCCCTGCGAAGCGGCGAGTACCTGGTGCACTACCAGCCGTGGTGCGACCTCGCCACCAGCGCCGTCACCGGGGCCGAGGCGCTCGTCAAGTGGCGGGACGCCGACCTGGGGATGGTCCCGGCCTCGCGGTTCGTCCCCCTGCTGGAGGACACCGGGATGATCGTGGACGTGGGCCGGTGGGTCCTCGAGACCGCCTGCGGCCAGATCAGCCGGTGGCAGCGGGGGGAACGGCCCCTGCCCGTCTCGGTGAACCTGTCGCTCATCCAGTTCCGCGACAAGCAGCTGGTGGACCGGGTGGCCGCCGCCATCGACGCCTTCAAGCTCGACCCCAGGAACCTGGCCCTGGAGGTGACGGAGAGCGTCTGCCTGCAGGACATGGAGTTCGCCATCCGCACCCTGCGGAGGCTGAAGGACATGGGCGTCTCGCTGTCGGTGGACGACTTCGGGACCGGCTACTCCTCGCTCAGCTACCTCAAGAAGCTCCCGATCGACAGCGTCAAGATCGACATCTCCTTCGTGCGGGACGTGGCCACGGACCCGGACACGGCCTCGATCGTCACCGCCATCACGTCGCTGGCGCGGGGCCTGAGCCTCAAGACCGTCGCGGAAGGGGTCGAGACCGAGGACCAGCGGCGGATCCTGCACCTCCTCCGCTGCGACATGGGCCAGGGCTTCCTCTTCAGCCCGGCCGTGACCGCCGCGGACCTCGAACGCTTCGCCACCGAGGGGCGCAGGCCGCCGGCGGAGCTGGCCCGCAGCGCCAGCTGAGCCTGCCGGGATGTGGGTGCCGGGAGCAGGCCTGCTCGGGTCGGCGCCGCGAGTCTTTCCGACGGCCGATCTCTCCGGGGGATCGGCCGTCGGTCGGAGCCGCGCGTGCCGGCCCTACTTGACGACCTCGGCGTTCCTCGCCAGCGCCGGCTTGAAGACCACGCCCGCCTTGGAGGCCAGCTTCACGTTGATCTTGAGCTTCGCCTCCTTGTTCTTGACGATGGGGATGCTGCCGGCCGGCTTCCCCTTCAGGATCTCGAGGACGGCCTTGGCGGTCCAGATGCCCTGCTCCTGGCCGATCTTTGTCATGCCCAGCATGGCGTACGGCATGACGAACTCGTGGATCGTGCCGGACGGGACCTTGCCGTTGGCCAGCGCCCAGTCGGCGGCGGCGGCGTTGTCCCACCCGGTGATGCCGGCGGGGTTCCCGACGATGAGGATGTCCACCTCGCCCTGCATGCGCTGGAACTGGTCCTTCCATTCGGGGAAGGTCTTCACGTAGACCTCGCGCGCGAGCCCGTTCAGCAGCTGGCCGAAGAACTTCCCGTCCACCCGCTGGCTCTCGGTGTCGGCCGCCAGCAGGCCGACCCGGCCGCCCTTGGCGTACTCCCGGAGGTTGTCGACCAGTTCCTTGACGAGGCCCACCTCCAGCATCCCGGTGGTGTTGGTGTAGGGCAGGCCGTACCGCGAGGCATCCCAGTTCACGCCGCAGAACACGAAGGGGATCTTCGCGTTCTTGTAGTACTGGACCAGCACCTCCTCCGCGGCGTTGTCGTCGGCGACGATCACCGCGTCGGGCTGCAGGGCGTCGATGAGCTCCTTCGCCTTGCGTCCCGCCTCCTTCTGCGCCTTGGGGTCGGGGTTGCGCTTGGTGTCCATGTAGAAGACGCGCAGGTCCACGCCCGCCGGTCCGAGGACGCTCTTCAGCCCGGCCTCCTCGCCGTCGCTCCACTCGTAGCCCTGGTGGTAGGAGTTCACGAACACGACCTTCTTCCCGGCGCCCTGCGCGCGGGCCTGCGTGGCGACGGCGCAGCCCAGCAGCGCCACCGCCCACAGGATTCTCGTCCGAAGCATTCCGAATCTCCGCTTTCTCCCCCCGCCGGTTTGTCACAGGTTCCGGGAGTGCAGGGGAATCCCCAGTTGGCGGGACGAGCGCACGGGAAGCCTCCCCGCCGGCGCCTCCTGGGCGCCGATGTGCGACAGGGGAGACCTCCGCCCCCCTATTCCCACAGCTCCCGCACGATCCGGGGACGCACGCCCGCCGCGGCCAGCAGGGCGTCGAGCCGCTCCTTTGCCGGGCGGGAGCCGCCCCGGCTCTTCCGGCCCAGGATCAGCTCGTTCTTCACCGAGTGCTCCCAGCCGGTCAGCTCCGTCACGGTCACCCGGTACCCGTGCGCCTCCAGGGCGAGCGCCCGGACGACGTTGGTGAGGTGAGCGCCGAACTCACGGCGGTGCCAGGGGTGCTCGAAGAGGGGAGAGAGGAGCGGAGAGGGCGCCTGCGCCCGCTCCAGCTGGCGCGCCACCTCGGCCTGGCAGCAGGGGACCACCGCCACGTGGTCGGCGCCGTGGCGCACCGCCAGGGCGATCGCGTCGTCGGTGGCGGTGTCGCAGGCGTGCAGCGCGGTGACGAGGTGAAGCCGGGCGGGCACGGGCGCACGGGCGATCTCCTCCTCTACGAACCGGAGACGGCCGTAGCCGAGCCGAGCCGCCATCTCGGCCCCGCGCCGGGCCAGGTCCGGCCGCGACTCCACCGCGAGGAGCGTCCCCTTCCCCGCGCCGTGCAGGAAGAGCTCGTACAGGACGAAGCCGAGCGCGCTCTTCCCCGCCCCGCAGTCGACCAGGACCGGCTCGCCGAAGCGCGAGAGCACGTCCTCGACGGCCGGAGCCAGCAGGCGGACCAGGTGGTTCACCTGCTTCAGCTTGCGCAGGGAGTCGGCGTTGAGGTCGCCGTCGCGGGTGAGCAGGTGGAGCTCCTTCAGGAGGTCGGTCGACTGCCCCGGGAGCAGCTCCCGCCTCACCGCCTCGCCCTTCACCTGGCGCCGCATGCGCGTCTTCTACCCCTCCGCCCGCCGGGCCGCCAGGCCGGGCCAGGGGATTCACCGCGTCGGGACGCACGCGGCCCGCGCCGTCGCCACGTGACGGAACGTCGCATCGGCCCGCCTGGGCCCACACCCTCCCGAGCGACGCCGATGCCCGGATGGGGACGGTAACCTCGAAGGCGCGGAAGAGGGCGACATGCCGACGGCGGGCGCCGACATCCGCGTGGAAGGCGCTACGGTCCGATGCCTCGGCCCCTGGACCGTGCAGGGGATCGGGAGGGTGGAGGCGCTGCTCGAGGCCCTGGCCTGGCCGGACGCGAGAGAGATCGTCCTGGACGGTTCCGGGGTCGAGGCCCTCGACACGGCCGGCATCTGGCTGGTGGCCAGGGCCGTCCGGGATCTCGAGCGCCGGGGGCGGGCGGTCGCGGTCCGGCTGCGCCCCGAGCACGAGGGGCTGCTCCGGATGGTGAGCGCGCCGGAGGTGGCCGGGGGACCGGCGCCGCCTCCTCCGAGGCTCGGCCCGCTCGCCCGCATCGGCCGCCGCGCCGTCGAGGGCGGCGCGGAGGCGCTCGGGATCCTGGCCTTCCTGGGCGAGACGGCGCTCGCGGCCGCGCGGCTCCTGACCCGGCCCCGCCGGATCCGCTGGAGGCCGATCCTCCACAACCTCCAGTCGGCCGGGTTCGAAGCCCTGCCCATCGTGGGCCTCCTCTCCTTCCTGCTCGGGGTGGTGATCGCATACCAGGGCGCCGTCCAGCTCCAGCGGTACGGCGCGAGCATCTTCGTGGCCGACCTGGTCGGCCTGGCGATGCTGCGGGAGCTCTCCCCGCTCCTCACGGCCATCATCGTGGCGGGCCGGTCCGGATCGGCCTTCGCCGCGCAGATCGGCACCATGAAGGTGACGGAGGAGATCGACGCGCTGCGCACCGTGGGGATCGTCCCGGCCGACCTGCTGGTGCTTCCCAAGATCGCCGCGCTCGCCATCGCGCTCCCCCTGCTCACGGTCTACGCCGACGGCATGGGCCTCGTCGGGGGGATGGTGATGGCGCGGAGCGAGCTCGGGGTGGGCGCCCAGGACTTCCTGGAGCGGCTGGGCCAGGCCCTGGTGCTCTCCGACTACCTGGTGGGCGTGGGCAAGGCCCCCGTGTTCGCCGCGATCATCGCGGTCGTCGGCTGCTTCCAGGGGTTCCGCGTGGCGGGGGACGCCGAGAGCGTCGGGCGCCGCACCACCGTGAGCGTGGTCCAGTCGATCTTCCTCGTGATCGTGGTCGACGCGGCGTTCTCGGTCGTCTTCAGCTGGCTGGGGATCTGATGGACGTGTCCGGAACGAACGCCACCGAGCCGGTCGTCCTGGTGCGGGACGTCCACACCCGGTTCGGCGACGCCGTGGTGCACGACGGCGTGAGCCTCGAGGTGCGCCGGGGCGAGGTCTTCGCGCTGGCGGGCGCGAGCGGCTGCGGGAAGTCCACGCTGCTCCGCGAGATCATCCTCCTGCACCGCCCCGACTCCGGGGCGATCCGCGTCCTGGGCCGGGACGTGATCGGGCTCGGGGACGAGGAGGCGCTCGGCCTGCGCCGCCGGTTCGGCGTCCTCTTCGAGCGCGGCGCGCTCTTCGGCTCTCTCACCGTCGCGGAGAACGTCGGGCTGCCACTGCGCGAGCATGCCCGGCTGGGCGAACGGCTGGTGGACGAGATCGCCGCGCTCAAGATCGCGCTGGCGGGCCTGCCGCCCGATGCCGGCGCCAGGTACCCGGCGGAGCTCTCCGGCGGGATGCGCAAGCGCGCCGCCCTGGCCCGCGCGCTGGCGCTCGACCCCGAGCTGGTCTTCCTGGACGAGCCCACCGCCGGGCTCGACCCGCTGAGCGCCACCGGCTTCGACGCGCTGGTGCGCCACCTCCGGGACCTGCTCGGGCTCACCGTCCTGGTGGTGAGCCACGATCTGGACCTGCTCTGGGGGGTGGCCGACCGGGTCGCGTTCCTGGGCGGCGGCCAGGTGGTGGGGGTCGGCACCATGGAGGATCTGTCGCGCTCGGAGCACCCCGTCGTGCGCGAGTACTTCTACGGGCCGCGCGGCCGTGCGGCGTGGGAGCAGTCATGGAAACGAAGGTGAGCTTCGCGATCGTCGGGGCGTTCGTGGTGGCGCTCTCCGCCGCGGGGGTGGCCGCCCTGCTCTGGCTCTCCTCGGGCCGCACCGACCGGAGGGAGCAGGACACCTACCTCGTCTACTTCGACGAGTCGGTGGCCGGGCTCAACGCGCGGGCGCCCGTGAAGTACCGGGGCGTGGACGTGGGGCAGGTGCGCGAGATCGACCTCGACACGGCCGATCCGAATCGCGTGCGCATCGTCCTCGCCGTCCGCAAGGGCGTGCCGGTGAAGGAGGACACGATGGCCACCCTCGGCGTGCAGGGGCTCACCGGGATCGCCTACGTGGACCTGGGCGGCGCCAGCCGGGAGTCGCCCGCCCTGGCGGCCCGGCCGGGCGAGCCCTTCCCGGTGATCCGCTCCGGCCCCTCGCTGCTCGCCCGGCTCGACACGGCCACGACCACCCTCCTCGCCGACCTCGACGAGACCATCCTCCGGGTCCGGGAGGTGCTCGACGAGCCGACCCGGACGGCCCTCCGCGGCACCGCCGCGGACCTGGCCCGGGTGACCCGTGCCCTGGCGCGCCGGTCGACGGAGATCGACGGGGGGATCGTCGCCGCCGCGCGCATGATGGAGAGCGGCGCCCGGGCGGGCGCCGAGCTGCCCGCGCTCGTCGAGCGGCTGGACCGGGCCGCCCGCTCGGTCGAGCGCATGGCGGACGAGATGGGCCGGGCGGGCTCGACGGCCCAGGCCGCCTTCGCCGAGGTGGGGACCGCCGCGAAGGAGGCCGGCCAGGGCGCGGCGGCCCTGCGCGACGCCGTCCCGGACCTGCGGCGGCTGGTGCGCGATCTCCGCGAGGCCACCGCCGCGCTGGGGCGCCTGGCGGGCGAGATGGAGCGCGACCCCGGCACGCTGGTGCTGGGCCGGAGCCAGACGGCGCCCGGCCCGGGAGAGTGAGATGCGCGCGGCCCTCGACGTCGCCGCCCGACCCGCCGCCCGACCCGCCGCCCGGCCCGTCGCCCGGCTCGCGGCCGTCGCCCTGGCGGCGCTCTCGGCCGGGTGCTTCTCGGTGAGCCTGACCCGACCTCCGCCCCGCGACCTGTACGCGCTCGACGCCGTTCCCTCGCCGCCCGCCCCCGTCGCCGGCAGGCCCGCCGTTCTCGTCGCCGACACGCGCGCGGTGCCGGGCCTGGACGGCCGCGACATCGTCTACGTGGAGCGGCCGCACCAGGTGCGCCACTACGCGCGGAGCGCCTGGGTCGACACGCCGGCCCGGATGCTCGCGCCCCTGCTGGTCCAGGCGCTCGAGGGGGGCGGCTTCCGCGCCCTGCGGGACGGCGAGCCGCCCGCGGGCCTGCGCCTCGAGACGGAGATCGTCCGCCTGCGGCAGGAGTTCCTCGCCCGCCCGAGCCGGGTGCGCTTCGCGCTGCGGGTCCGGCTGGTCGGCGCGGACGGCGTCCTGGTGGATCGGGAGATCGAGGCGGAGGAGGAGGCGCCCTCCGACGACGCCTACGGCGGGGTGGTGGCCGCCAACCGGGCCGTCTCCGCCGTGCTCGAGGAGGCGGTGTCGATCTGCACGGAGGCGAGCGCGCGCGCCGGGACCGCGCCGCCGGGGCGCTGACCGGCGCCCTCAGCGATGGGCGGCCGCCACGTCGGCGTGCTTCTCCATGAACTCGTCGAAGGTGCCGGGGAAGTCGAGCACCGGCTCGCCGCGGCGGAGCGCCCAGATGCGCGTGCCCAGGTCCGCGATGAGCTGCTGGTCGTGGGTGACCACGATGACGGTCCCCTCGTAGCGGGCGAGACCCTCGGAGAGGGCCGCGATCGACTGCAGGTCGAGGTGGTTGGTGGGCTCGTCGAGCACGAGCACGTTGTCCTTGAAGAGCATCAGCTTCGCCATGAGGAGGCGCACCGTCTCGCCGCCGGAGAGCGTGGCGGTGGGCTTCATGCGCTCCTCCCCGGAGAAGAGCATGCGCCCGAGCAGGCCGGAGATCTCCTCGTTGGAGAGCTTGTCCTCCATCCCGCGCAGCCAGCCGAAGGCGGTGGTGCCGGGCTGGATGACGCCCTGCTGGTCCTGCGGCAGGTAGCCCACCTGCGCCTGGTGGCCCCACCTCACGTGGCCCCGGTCCGGCTGCGTGTCCCCCGCGATCATCTTGACCAGGGTGGACTTGCCCACGCCGTTCTTCCCGATGACGCAGATCTTCTCGCCGCGCGTCACCAGCGCGTCGAAGGGCTGGATCACCTCGTTTCCCCCGAAGGCCTTGGAGATCCCCTCGACGGTCAGGGTCTGCTTGCCGGAGGGCGCCTTCATCTCGAACTTGATGAAGGGGGCCTGGATGTTCGAGCGCTTCAGCTCGTCGAGCCGCAGCTTCTGCATGGCGCGGATTCGGCTCTGCACCTGGGACGCCCGCGTGCCGGCGTGGAAGCGCGCCACGAAGTCCTGGAGCTGGGCGATCTTCTTCTTCTTCTCGGCGTTCTCCGACTCGATGCGCGCCCGCACCTGGCCCTTGTGGCGGACCATGTCGTCGTAGCCGCCCGGGTAGAGGATGATGGCCTCGTAGTCGATGTCGGCGATGTGCGTGCAGATGGCGTTCAGGAAGTGGCGGTCGTGCGAGATGGTGACGAGGACGCCGTCGTACTCGTGCAGGAAGCGCTCGAGCCAGCGGATCGAGTCGAGATCCAGGTGGTTGGTGGGCTCGTCGAGGAGGAGCCCCTGCGGCTTGCCGAAGAGCGCCTGGGCGAGCAGCACCCGCAGCTTGTAGCCTCCGGCCAGGGCGCGCATGGGCTGGTCGTGCCAGGGCTGCTCGATGCCCAGGCCCTGCAGCAGCTCCGCCGCGTCGGACTCCGCCGAGTAGCCGTCCTCCTCGGCGATGTGCGCCTCCAGCTCCGCCAGCCGGTGGCCGTCCTCGTCGGAGATGGCCTCCTGGGCCAGCAGGGCCTCCTTCTCCTGGAGCGCCGACCAGAGCCCCTCGTTCCCCATGAGGACCACGTCGAGCACGCGGTTGTCCTCGTAGCGAAAGTGGTCCTGGCGCAGGATGCCGAGCTTCCTCGGGCGGAGGACCTTGCCGGTGTCGGGCTCCTCGTCCCCCGACAGGATCCGCATGAAGGTGGTCTTGCCGGCGCCGTTCGGCCCGGTCAGGCCGTACCGGTTCCCCGGGGCGAACGAGACCTCCACCTCCTCGAACAGCTTCTTCGGGCCGAAGGCCTTGCTGATGTTCTGGACCGAGATCATCGGGCGCAGGTTTGTAACCGATGCCCGGCCGATTTGCGAGCGCCGTCGGCCCCCGGGCAGGGCGGCGGGGCACCGGCCAGATGCGGCCGGTATTCGCGGGCTTGGCTCCCCGCCGGGGCCGTGCTTGCATGGGACGCCATGCGGGAGCCCGTCTCGATCGCGATCATCACGTACAACGAGGAGCGCAACCTCGGCGACTGCATCCGCTCGTGCGAGGGGGTGGCCGAGGAGATCGTCGTCCTCGACTCCTTCAGCACCGACCGCACCGAGGAGATCGCCCGGTCGTTCCCGAAGGTCCGGTTCGCCACCCACGCCTTCGACGGCCACGTGGCGCAGAAGAACCGCGCCCTGGGGCTCTGCCGCAACGACTGGGTCCTCTCGCTCGACGCGGACGAGCGCCTCACGCCGGAGCTGCGCGAGCAGATCCGGCTCCTCGAGCCGGGCGATCGGGTCGGATTCCGCGTGTCGCGGGCGACCTGGCTCATGGGGCGAGCCATGCGCCATTCCGGGATGTACCCGGACCGCCGCTTCCGGCTGTTCCGGCGAACGCGGGCCCGGTGGGTGGGGGCCGATCCGCACGACTTCATCGTCATCGACGGACCGGGCGGCGACCTGCGGGGCGACCTCCTCCACTACAGCTTCGCCGACCTGGCCGACCACGTGGACACGCTCAACCGCTTCTCCTCCATCGTGGCCATGAACCGCGCCCATCGGGGCCGCCGCTTCCGTGCGGGTCTGGCGGTGGTGAAGCCCTTCGCGAAGTTCCTCGAGAACTACCTCTGGAAGCTCGGCTTCCTGGAGGGCTTCCACGGGTTCACCGCCTCGGCGACCTACGCCTTCCAGACATTCCTCAACCTGGCCAAGGTCTACGAGCTCGAGCGCGGAATCGTGGAGCGACCCTCGAACGTCCGCCGCGACTACCGGCCCCAGGAGCCCGGCGACGGTGCGTAGCGGTGCGGGCCCGGAGACGGGACGGCCGGTGAACGCCATCCTGGTCGTCCGGTACAGCGCCCTCGGCGACGTGGTGCTCGCCACCTCCGTGCTCGGGCCCCTCCGCGCGCGGTTCCCGCGCGCGCGGATCGAGTGGGTCACCTCCTCTCCCTACGCGGCGCTGCTCGAGGGGTCGCCGGAGCTCGCCGCGGTGCACCGGCTCGACCGCGGCGGGCTCGGTGGCGCCATCGCCCTGGGGCGCGCGCTGCGGGGCCGCTTCGACGTGGCCGTGGATCTCCAGAACAAGCTGAAGAGCCGGCTCGTCGCCCGCGCCGCGGCCCCCCGGGTGATCGTCTTCCGGCGCCGGACCCCCGGCCGCGCCCTCCTGGCGCTTCTCGGAGCGGACCCGCCCATGCGCGGGCCCCACGCCACGGACCTCTACGCCGGCGCGCTGCGGCCGCTCGGCGTCGGGGGAGCGGGCCGGCCGAGGATCCACCCCTCCGCCGCCGCCCGTGGGCGCGCAGCCTCGGCGCTCGCCGCGGCGGGGCGACCGCGCGTCGCGGTGGCTCCGGGAGCGAGCACCGCCACCAAGCGGTGGCCGGCCGAGCGCTTCGCCGAGGTGGCGCGCGCTCTCGCGGACGGCGGGGCGTCCGTCGTCCTCGCCGGGGGGCCCTCCGACCGCGTCGAGATCGACGCCTTCCGCGCCGCGCTGGGCCGCCCGGTGGCGGCCGATCTGACCGACCTTCCGGTGGACGCGCTCGCTGCGGGCCTGGCCGAGGTGGATCTCCTGTTGGCGTGCGATTCCGGCCCGGTTCACCTCGCCGCGGCGGTGGGGACGCCGGTGGTCGCGATCTTCGGGCCCACCTCGCCGGAGCGATGGGGACCCCCGGCGCCGGGGCGCGCCGTCGCGCTCCCCATCGCCTGCGCTCCTTGCTCGAACCACGGCGGGGCCCGCTGCCCCCGGGGACACCATCGGTGCATGCTCGACCTCGGCGCGGCGACCGTGATCGAGGCGGCGCGGGACGCCATGGCGCGCTCGCCGCGCTCACCGAACCCAGAGTAGTTGTCGCGCTCACCGCGCGCTCACCGAACCCAGAGTAGTTGCGCGCCGGCCGAGCAGGCTGCATCGCGGAATCCAAGGTTCGCTCTCGGGCCCCGACCGACGCCAACCCGCCACCGGACCTCGCCCACCACCGGCCCCCGAAGGCTTCCGCCGCTGGCCGAAGACGCCGGCATCGCTTCCGCCAAGGAGGAGGGTGTTCCATTCCTCGTCAAGCCACCCCCACCACGACCGATGGCTCACGCCTCCGCGCACCTGACGCCATGAGCGACCCGGAGCCAGTAGGTGCCGGCTGGGAAGAGGACGTCGCGCACTCCCCTTCGGAGAGCCTCCCAAGCCATTCGGTAAGCGTCGCGGAACTCGGCCAGGCGCGACAGGACCTCCAACCGCTTCCACTTATCCCGGCTCGCCACCCTCGGGCTGAGCGTCCGCTTGGGCTCGCCCCCGGACGGGCGGCCGGTGGGCCTCTGGGCCAGCACCCTTCTCTTCCCCAGGAAGCCCTGTCCCCTGGCGCCGAGGCTCTCGCCGGCCTGCTTCTCGAGAACCTCCAGGGCCTCCGCCAGCCTGTCACGGAACTGATCAGGGGAATCGAAGCCGGGAGGGGTGACCAGCTCCAGCTCGGCCGTCTCCGGCATGCCCCCCTGGGGACGGAAGAAGACTTCCGGGCGTCGGACCTCCGTCGGACCAGCATCGACCTGCTCGGGAGGCGACCACAGTCCCGGCCACTCCCGTCCCCGCGGGACCAGGCCTGCCGCCACCGGATTGGCGAGGACGTAGGCAGCCTTCTCGACCACTGCCTCGGGGGTGGGCAGGGCCACGGCGCTGTAGCTGCTGGGGGCCCAGAAGGACTCCCAGCGGCCCAGCGAGGCGTTGAGAGCCCGGGCCACCAAGGAGTCCAGGTACTGCTCGAAGGCGGGTAGGCGGGCCTGCAGGTCGGTCACCACCAAGTGGAAATGGTTGGAGAGAACGCAGAAGACGTGGATCTCGACGCCGAAGCGCCGAGCGGCCACGGCCAGGACGTAGCGAAAGACCTGGTTGGTGAGGGGGGAGGGCCTGAGCAGGAACTGCCGCTGCGCGCAACGACGGGTCACCAGATAGGTCGTGCCAGCAAGCACCTGGCGGGGAGCGGTCATGACGGCCGCCCTGAGCAGGGCCCGTGCCGGGCAGGGCTGCTCGGGATTCCCTCACGTTCCCGACCAGGGACGCGGTCCACGGTCCGCCTAGCGGACTCCTGATCCCAGCAAAGTACTCTGGGTCGGGTCAGACGGTCAGAGACGGGGTCGGGTCAGACGGACGAAGTACTCTGGGTCGGGTCAGAGGCAGCAGAGTACTCTGGGTCGGGTCAGAGGGGTCGGGTCAGAGGACTGGTCAGACTCCTCGAACGGCCGCAGCCAGCCTGGCAGCCCGCTCCGCCGCCTCGGCCTCGCTCCAGGTCAGGCTCACCGGCGTGGAGATGGCCCGACCGATCACCGCATCCGACGCGGCGAAGCTGCGCCCGGCAAGCCCGGCGAGCCCGCGCCGCACCTCCTCCGGCCAGCGCGTGAGCGTGGCGCCCTCCCGGAGATGCCCCCAGCGGCGCACGTAATGCCAGTTGTTGTCGTACCAGTGCATCGCCCCGAGGCCGGCCGCCTTCATCGCCGCCGTGGCCGCCCGCGCCCGCCCCTCGTCCGGCAGGAAGAACGAGAGGAACGTGGCGCTGTCCCCCGCCGGATCCGGGATCCGGCGGAAGGTCACCCCCGGCACCCGCTCCAGCGCCGCCCGGAGCACGCCCTTGTTCCGCCGCTGGATCCGCAGGAACTCCTGCAGCCGCCGCACCTGGGCGAGCCCGACGGCCGCGTGCAGCTCCGAGATGCGGTAGTTGGTGCCGAGTACCGGGTGCAGGTCGGCCCCCCGGTCCGCGCCGAGGTGATCGTGCCCGTGGTCGCTAAACTGGTCGCACCGGCGCCAGGTCTCCTCGTCGTCCGTCACCACGGCTCCCCCCTCGCCGCAGGTGACGGTCTTCACGAAGTCGAAGGAGTAGCACCCCGCCTTCCCGACGGTCCCGAGCGCCTTCCCCCTCCACGTTCCCCCGAAGGCCTGGCAGGCGTCCTCCAGCAGGGCCAGGCCCTTCTCGCGCGCCAGCGCCCCGAGCGCGTCGAGGTCGGCCATGGCGCCGCACATGTGCACCGGCATCAGCACCTTCGTCCGCGCCGTCACCGCGGCCCGCGCCGCCTGGGGCGAGAGCGTGAGCGTGTCGTCCACGTCTGCGAGCACCGGGACGGCCCCCACCGACAGGACCGCCTCGAAGCTCGCCACGAACGTGAAGGTGGGCATCACCACCTCGTCGCCGGCGCCGACGCCCAGCGCCGCCAGGGCCGTGGAGAGCGCCGCGGTGCCGCTCGAGACCACCTGGGCGTGGCGCGCCCCGGTCGCGCGGCAGAGCTCGGCCTCGAGCTCCTTGGCCTTCCACCTTCCGCGGCGCGGCCCGTCGAAGCCGTAGCGCATCAGGATCCCGGTCTCCAGGACCTCCTCCACCTCGCGCCGCTCGTCCTCCCCCCAGAGCTCGTAGCCGGGCACGCGAACCTCCTCACAGCTTCCGGTAGAGCGCCCGCAGGCGCTCGCGGGTCATGACCTTCTGCCAGTCGTCGCCGAGCACGTTTCGCCAGAGCGGATCGAGCCCCAGCGAGACGTCCACCATCCTCTCGATCTTCTCGTCCGGCAGGTCGCCCGTCAGGCCCGTCCGGATCTCCACGCCGGCCCGGGCGGCCATCCGCCGGAACTCCCGGACGCCCTCCGGGTAGAACTCCTCGAGCGCCTGCATGACCACGCAGTTCCCCTCGCCGTGCCGGGTGCCGAGCACGTAGGAGAGGCCGTAGGACATGGCGTGCGCCGCCCCGACCTGCGAGTAGGCGATGCTGAGCCCGCCCAGCCAGGAGGCCATCATCAGCTTCTCGTCGCTGTCCCCGTCCCAGGCCTCCTTGCGGAGGAAGATCTCCCGGCACAGCGCCAGCGACTGCTCCGCGTGGGCACGGGAGAAGGCGTTGATGGCGCGCCCGGCCAGCGCCTCCACGTTGTGGATGTAGCAGTCCATCCCCGTGAAGAAGCGCTGCCGGACCGGCACCCCCGCCAGGAGGTCGGCGTCGAGCACCACCTGGTCGAACGGCGTGAAGTCGGAGTTGAGGCCGAGCTTCTTCTTCGGGCCGATGAGCACCGCCGTGCGCGAGACCTCGGCCCCGGTTCCGGACAGGGTCGGGATGCCCACCTTGTAGACGCCCGGCTCCCGCAGCAGGTCCCAGCCCTGGTACTGCTCGGACGACCCCGGGTTGGTGAGCATGAGGGAGACGGCCTTGGCGAGGTCCATGGTGGACCCGCCGCCGATGCCCACGATCCCCGAGACCTCGCCGTGCTCCGCGCGGATCCGGTCGCGGATGCCGTCCACCTGCCCGGTGGTCGGCTCCCGCGAGACGTCGGCGAACACCACCCGGTCCCGCCCGCGCAGCGGGATCCGCCCGAGCAGGTCCTGCCGCCCCTCGAAGAAGTGGTCGACGAGGAAGACCATGGGCTCCTCGCCGCGGCGGTGGGGGGCGAGGATGCCGTCGAGCTGGCCGAAGGCGCCGCGGCCGAACACCACCGCCCCCACCAGCCGGAAGTTCCTGTGTGCCGTCATCCCGTCCTCCCGGTCCCGGCCAGCAGCTGCTCGGCCCGGACCAGATCCTGGGGCGTGTCGATCTCCACTCCCATGTACTCGGTCGGCACCATCCGCATCCGGACGCCGTGCTCGAGGAAGCGCAGGCACTCGATCTTCTCGGCCCGCTCCAGCGGACCCGCCGGCAGCCGCGCGAAGGCGAGCAGGGCATCGCGCCGGAAGGCGTACACGCCGATGTGCTCCCAGAAGGTGGGCCGGGCCGAGGCGTCGCGCACGAAGGGGATGGGCGAGCGGGAGAAGAGCAGCGCGTTCCAGTCCGCGTCCACCGCCACCTTCACGTAGTTGGGGTCGCGCACCAGGGCCGGGTCCTCCAGGGCCTGCATCAGCGAGGCGACGCCCACCTCGCGCCCCCCCTCGCCCTCGAACACCGCCAGCAGCCGGGCGAGCGGCTCGCGCGCCGTGAAGGGCTCGTCCCCCTGCACGTTGAGGACGATCCCGGCCTCCAGCTCCTCCGCCACCTCGGCGATGCGGTCGGTGCCGCTCTCGTGGGGGCGCCGCGACATCCGGGCGTCGCCCCCCGCCCGCACGATCTCGTCGCGGATCTCCTCGCTGTCGGTGACCACCGACACGAGGTCGAAGAGACCGGTGTCGCGCACCGCCTCCCAGGTGCGCCGGATCACGGTCTTGCCGCCCAGCAGCGCCAGGAGCTTGCGGGGAAACCGGGTGGCGCCGAGTCGCGCCGGGATGAGGGCCACGCGCCGCACGTCGAGGTTCCGGCCGGGGCCGCGGGCCGCCGGACGGGCCGTATCCTAACCGAAGCCCCGCCCGGGCGCTCTCGCCCTGCGGCCCACCGCCTCGGCGTAGACGGCCAGGAGCGCCCGCGCGATCTCGGGGCCCGCGAACCGCGCGGCGTGGGCGAGCCCGGCCACCCGCATCGCCTCCCGGCGCGCGGGGTCGGCCAGGATCCCGGCGAGCGCCTCCCGCAGCTCCTCCGGATCGGTCGGGTCGACGTAGGCCGAGCCCGGCCCGCCCACCTCGGCGAAGCAGCCGCCGCGCGTCGTCACCACCGGCGTCCCGGAGACGAGCGCCTCGACGATGGGGATGCCGAACCCCTCGAAGAGCGAGGGGTAGACGAGCGCCCGGGCGAGCCGGTACATCGCCGCCAGGTCCCCCTGCGGCACGTCCCGCAGCATCCGCACGCGCCCGAGGAGGCCGCGCGACGCGACGTAGCCCTCCACCTCGCGCGCGTACGCGGTCGGGCGGCCCACCGCCACCAGGGAGAGGCCGGGAATCCCCTCCACCGCCTTCACGGCCAGGAGCAGGTTCTTGCGGCGCTCGATCGTCCCCACCGAGAGGACGAAGCGGGGCGGGAGCGACCAGGCGCGCGCGACCTCCTCGAGCCGCTCCTCCGGCACCGGCGAGCGGAAGGCGTCGCCGCACCCCTGGTACACCACGCGGATCTTCTCCTCCGGGACCGCGTAGATCTCCACCAGGTCGCGCCGGGTCTGCTCGCTCGCCGCCACCACCAGGTCGGCACGCCGCGCCGCGCTCCGCGCCTTCCACCGGAAGATCCACCGATCGGCGAGCGGGTAGAGCTCCGGGTGGCGCTCGAAGATGAGGTCGTGGACCGTCACGACGCCCGCGATCCCCGAGGACCCGAGCCCGAGGGGCAGCTCGCCCGACAGCCCGTGGAAGAGCGCGATCCCGTCTCGCCGCAGGTCCCGCACCATCCCGCCCTGGCGCCAGGCCGCGGGGAAGGCGCGCCAGAGCGCGGTGGAGGGCCGCCTCACGTGGAAGCGCTCGCCCGGGTCGAACGCGATGGGACCCTCCCGGCCGTCGTACCCGTAGAGCCGGTGCTCCGGGGCGTGCGCGTGGAGGAGGCGCAGCACGTCCCGGCTGTAGTTGCCGAGGCCGGTGGCGTTGTGGAACGCCCGCTTGGCGTCGAATCCCAGGTTCATCGCGGCGGGACCGGGAGGGTACACGGGCGGTCCCGCGCCCGCAACGCGCCTCCCCCGGGCGTCGGGCGCGGACTTTGACCGCCGCGCTCCGGCGCCGGACAATGCGCCCGGCGGAGGTGCGCGATGGTTCCCGGACCGGACGACTGGCTGCACGACCCGCGCGAGCCGGAGCCGGCCGCTTCCCCGTACGCGGACGGGCCGGGATCGGGCGAGCCCCCCAGGCGGCCCGGGCGCGGCGGGCTCGGCCGCGGTGCCCGGATCGCCATCGTGGCCGCCACCGTGGCCGCCGGCGCGGGCGCGCTCTGGCTCTCGCGCTCGCCGCGCGACCCCGCCGTGGCGGGCAGCGTGCCGGGCGGCCAGGTGCTGGCCCCCGTCGCCGGCGAGCGCGACGCGACCACCGGCGAGGAGGTGGTCGCCTTCCAGGGGTTCGCGGTCTCGGTCGAGACCGAGCCCCCGGGCGCGCTCGTCACCGTGGACGGGGTGCCCCGGGGCGAGGCTCCGGCCTTCGCCGGGGTGGACTGCTCCCCGGGCGAGGCCGTCGAGGTGCAGGCCGAGGCGCGCGGCCGCGCCCCGGTCCACGTCCGGACGGCCTGCCGGCGCGACGCGCTCGTGAAGCTCCGCCTCCGCCTCCCGCCCCGGCGGCCGTGAGCCGCGCGGAGCGGATCTTCTGCGCCTGCGCGCCCGGCCTCGAGCCGGTGCTGGCCCGCGAGCTCGACTCGCTGGGCCTCGAGGCCCGGCCGGTGGCGGGAGGCGCCGAGGCCGAGGGGGACCTGGCCGCGGCGACGGCCTGCCTCGCCTCGCGCGCCGCCGACGCGGTGCTCCTTCGCCTCTGGGAAGGGCCCGCGGAGGACCTGCGCGCGGGCAAGCGGGAGGCGGCACGCGCGGCCGGGCCGCTCCCCCTCCTGGTGCGGAGCGCGGGGGGGCGCGGCACCGTGTCGGTCGACGCCGCCGGTGCGCCGCTCTTCAAGCGCGGCTGGCGGGCGCGCGTCGGCGCCGCGCCGCTCCGCGAGAGCCTGGCCGCCGGGATCCTGCTCGCCTGCGGCTGGAACGGGGAGGCGCCCTTCCTCGACCCCATGTGCGGCTCCGGGACGCTCGCCGTGGAGGCGGCCCTCGTCGCGTCGCGCCGCGCCCCGGGCCTCGGCCGGGCCTTCGCCTTCGAGCGGCTCCCCGGCCACGACGCCGCCCGGACGGCCCGCCTGCGCGCGCACCTCGCCGCGCAGGCACGGCCGGTGAAGGTTCCCGTCGCGGCGTCGGACCGGAACGGCGGCGCGGTCCGCCTGGCCGCGCGCAACGCGGCCGCGGCCGGCGTGGACGGGATCCTCCGGATCGCCCGGGCCGACGCGGCCTCGGTGGTCCCGCCGCCGGGACGCGGCCTGTGCGCGACGAACCTGCCCTGGGGCGTCCGGCTGGAGGAGCGCGGGGCGCGAGAGGCACTCGCCGCGCTCGTCCCTCGGCTCTCC
>DATIUR010000303.1:0-6769 GCA_035466675.1 Anaeromyxobacteraceae bacterium
GATCGCGTAGGGAAGCTCGGTGCACGGGTCGCCCGGGTTCGAGTCCGAGCCGCCGCAGGAGGCGAGCGCCGCGGCCAGGGCGGCCACCAGGGTGCGCCTCACGTTCATGGGATCCCTCCCGCCGGACCGGTCCGGCGCGCCGATCCTCCCACGCCGCGGCGAGGCCGGCGACTTCGCGTCAGCCGCCCCGTTTCGCGCGCCAGCGGGCCAGCACCTCGATCTCCCGCTCCGGCGCGAGCCCGGCCCGGAGCTTCGCCCGCCTCTCCTCCGGCAGGGTCCGCCACCAGGCGAGCGTGTCCCGGGCCGTCTCGGCGGCCGGCCGGAACCGGAGACCGGCCGCCACCGCCCGGGCGTTCGACACCTGCGCGAAGCCGGCATCGGGCCCGGCCGGAACCCAGACCGGCATGTCGCTCCAGGGCGCGACGCCCTCCTTCTCGAGGAACGGCGCAGGGACCCAGGTGAGCTGCGCGGCGCCGCCGGCCGCCTCCCCGCAGGCGGCGAGCATCTCCCCCATGGTCAGCGTCCGCGCCGGGCCGGCGGCGTTGAACGTGCCGGTGACGCCGCGCTCGACCAGCTCCACCATCCAGGCGGCCAGGTCGCGCACGTCCACGATCTGGACCGGGTCCTTCCCGTCGCCGGGCGCGAGCACCTCTCCGCCGCGGGCGAGCCGCACCGGCCAGTAGGTGAACCGGTCGGTCGGGTCGCGCGGGCCCACGATGAGGCCGGGGCGCACCACGGCGGTCCGCCCGGGCAGGGCGGCCTCGACGGCCCGCTCGCACAGCGCCTTCAGCCCCCCGTAGTGCGCCCGCACGTCCTCGCCGGACGGATCGGGCACGGTCGCGAGCGGGGCACCCTCGTCCGAGCCGGGCGGGATGCCGTCGGCGTAGACCGAGATGGTCGAGACGAAGAGGTACCGTCCCACCGCCGGCGCCAGAAGCTCCGCCGAGGCCCGGACCAGGCGCGGCACGTAGCCGGAGGTGTCGATGGCGGCGTCCCAGGCCCGGCCGCGCAGGGCGTCGAGCCCGCCGTCCCGGTCCCCGTGGACCTGCTCGACCTCCGGGAAGAGGCCGGGGTTGGTCCGGCCGCGGTTGAAGAGCGTGAGGAGGTGGCCGCGCGGGCGGGCCGCCTCCACGATGGCCGGCCCGAGGAACGAGGTCCCGCCCAGGATCAGGATCCGCTTGCGGCCCGCGGCCCGCGCCCCGCCGCCCGGACCGGGGCCGGCGCAGGCGAGCGCCAGGGCGGAGAGCGAGGTACCCAGGAAGTCGCGGCGGGTGAGCGACATGGCGTCCTCCGGCGCGGCGGCCGGCCGCGCGTCGGGTTCAGAGATCGAGATCCTTCGCGATCCGGCGCCGCAGCGCCTCGTCGGGCAGGGGCCCCGTCCCCGCGCCGACGTTCTCGGCCAGGTGGGCGGGCTTCGCGGTGGCGGGCAGGACCGCCGTGACGGCGGGGTGGCCCAGGATCCACTTGAGGAACACCTGGCTCCAGGCGGTGCAGCCGATCTCGGCCGCCCAGCCGGGCAGCGCCCGTCCGCGGACGGCGCGGAAGAGCGAGCCCTCCTCGAAGGGGCGCATCACCAGGACCGCCACCCCCAGCTCGGCCGCCGCCGGGAGCAGGCGGGACTCGGCCGCCCGCGTCGCCACGGAGTAGGGCAGCTGCACGAAGTCGAGCCGCTCGGCGCGCAGGATCCGCTCCATGTCGTCCATCGCGCCGACGGCGTGGTGCGTGATCCCCAGGTAGCGCACCCGGCCGGCCTCGCGGGCGGCCCGCATGGCGGGCAGGTGCGCCTCCCAGTCGAGCAGGTTGTGGACCTGGAGCAGGTCGAGCACCTGCGTGCGCATGAGCCGCATCGACTCCCGCGCCTGCCGCTCCCCCTCCGCCCGGCCGCGGGTCCAGACCTTGGTGGCGAGGAAGGGCGGGGAGGCGGGGCGCACCCGGGCCAGGAGATCGCCCACCACCCCCTCGGCCCGCCCGTACATGGGCGAGCTGTCGATCACCCGGCCGCCGGCGGCGTGGAATCCCCGAAGCACCTCGGCGAGGGGCGCGCGCTCCGCCTCGGAGGCGCCCACGTCGAACGTCTGCCAGGTGCCGAGGCCGATCGCCGGGAGCGGCTCGCCGGTGCGCGGGATGGGGCGCGTCCGCATCCCGGGCCCGGCGGCCCGGGCGCGTCGGGGCGCGGCCCCGGAGATGGCCGCCGCGGCGGCCGCCGCCGCCCCGAGGAAGGCGCGTCGCGTGAGTCCGTTCATGGCTCCTCCGTCTTCGGCTCGCCCGCCTCCAGCCGCCGCTCGCGCCGGGCGAGCCAGATGGCGAGCCCCAGGGACGCCGCGGCGAGCGGCAGGGCCGAGGCGGAGAGCGCCGCCACGCCCAGCCCCGCCCCGGCCAGCCCCGCCTGCACCCAGGCGCCGAGGGCGTCGCCGCCGCGGTAGACGACGGTGTCGATGAAGGCCTTCGACTTGTACCGCTCCTCGCGCGAGACCACGGTGTAGAGCACCTCGCGCGCCGGGCGCTCCACGGCGAAGTGGGCCGCGCGCCGCAGGGTCTGGAAGGCGCCCACCGCCCAGAGCGACGGGAAGGCGGCCAGGAGCGCGAATCCGGCTCCGGAGAGGACCGGGACGAGCGAGAGCCCGGCGCCGAGCCCGAACCCGGCGAGCACCCGGCCGGTCAGGAGGGTCTGGGCGGCGAGCTGCGCCACCGAGACGGCCAGGTCCACGCCCGCGAAGAGCTGCGTGCGCCGGGTCGGGTCCCCGAGCCCGTCCGCCACGATGCGCGCCTGCGTGAGGTAGAGGAAGGTGGAGGCGAGCGTGAAGAGGAGGACGTGGGCGGCGACGGCGGCGAGGTAGGGGGAGCGGAACACGGCGCCGATCCCGGAGAGGAGCGTTCCGCCCACCGGGGGCGCGCCCTCGCCCGGAGCGCGGACGCCCGCAAGGCCCGGCGCGCCCCGCGCCGGCGCGCGCCGGGCGAGGCGGCGGGCGCTCCGGGCCGCCACTTCCAGGAACGCCGCCGAGAGCAGCACCAGGCCGGGGATGCCGAGCGTCCCCACCAGCGCGAGGGCCAGAACGGGGCCGGCGATGGCGCCCGCCGTCCCGCCGGCGGCCACGAAGCCGAAGAGCCGGCGAGCCTGCTCGCTCGTGAAGACGTCGGCCATGAGGCTCCAGAAGACCGAGACCACGAACAGGTTGTAGACCGAGAGCCAGACGAAGAAGGCACGCGCCACCCATGCGGGCGCCACCTCCATCCGGAACAGCAGGAAGAAGACGAGGAGGTTCAGGAGGAAGAAGCGGTAGACGATCGGGACGGCGCGCGTCCGCGGGACCCTCGCCACCAGCGCCGAGTAGGCCGGGATGGCGGCCATCATGGCGACGAAGGTGGCGGTGAAGCTCCAGTGGAGCGTCTCCACGCCGCCCCGGATCCCCATCTCCTCGCGGATGGGGCGGAGCAGGTAGTAGCCGGCCAGGAGCGAGAAGAAGTAGGCGAAGCCGCCGAGGGCGGCCGTCCCCTCCCCGGCCCGGAGATCGACGAGCCTGCGGAGCGGCGCGGCGGCGTCCTGGGCGGGGCGGTCCATCGGCTCGCGGAGGCCGTGCGGGGGGATCGCGAAGCGGGCGGCCGGCGCCCCCTAGCGGCCGGCGTCCTTGCGCAGCTCGCGCACCACGTGGCCCAGCTCGGGGCCGACCAGCTTTTCCCAGGCGAGGCGCACCGCCGCCCTGGAGCCGGGCATGGAGAAGACCGCCCGGCCCCGCCAGGTGCCCGCCACCGCGCGGGAGAGCATGGCGGCGCTCCCGATCTCGGCGAAGGAGAGCATGCGGAACAGCTCCCCGAAGCCGTCCAGGCGCTTCTCCAGGAGCCCGGCCACCGCCTCGTAGGTGCGGTCGCGGGCGGCGATCCCGGTCCCGCCGTTCACGAGGACCGCGTCGGCGCCGGCGTCCACCGCCTCGGCCAGGGCGGCCCGGATGGCGTCCGGCTCGTCCTTCACCACCCGGTGCCCGACCACCTCGTGCCCGGCCCCCCGGGCCGCGTCGCGCAGGAAGGCGCCGCTCTCGTCCTCCGCCGGCGATCGGGTGTCGGAAGCGGTCAGGACGAAGATCCGCAGCGAGGGGGGGGCTTCCTTCCGGTGTTCCTCATGGCCCATGTCGGACCTCGATCTCCGTCGTCTCAGCCGATCTCGACCCAGATCTCCCCGCCCTCGACCGAGAGGGGGAAGCGCTTCTGGTCCTCGCAGAGCCTGGGCCAGCTCGCGGCGGCGCCGGTCCGCACGTCGAACATCATCCCGTGGCAGGGGCACTCGACCCGGGTGCCCTCCAGGTTCCCGTTGGAGAGCAGGCACCCGGCGTGGTTGCACCAGTCGTCGATGGCATGGTACTCGCCGCCGACGTTCGCCAGGAGGACGAACCTCTCCGGGCCCAGCTCGTGGCCGCGCATGGAGCCCGGCGGGAGGTCCGCCGGGCCCAACCGGATCCGCATCTCACGCCTCCCGACCGCGGGCCTGCATGGCGGGGCCGACGGTAGTATGAGAGGCCGATGCTGGACAAGTTCGCGATCGCGCGCGCCCTCCGCGAGATCGGGATGCTCCTCGAGCTGGAGGGGGAGAACCCGTTCAAGGTGCGGGCCTACGAGCGGGGCGCCCGCGCCGTCGAGGAGCTGTCGGAGGACCTCGGGACGCTGGTGCGCGAGAACCGGCTCGTCGAGGTCCCCGGCATCGGCGACGCGATCTCGAAGAAGGTCGCGTCGCTCGTCGGCACCGGGCGATCGGGCCTGCTCGACCAGCTCCGGGCGAAGCACCCGCCCGGCGTGCTCGAGCTCCTGCAGGTCCCGGAGCTCGGGCCGAAGAAGGTGGCGGCCCTGCGCGAGGCCCTGGCCGTCTCCTCGGTGGACGAGCTGGAGGCGGCCTGCCGGGCCGGCCGCGTGCGGGAACTGAAGGGCTTCGGCGCGCGGACCGAGCAGAAGATCCTGGACGGGATCGCCCGCCTGCGATCCCGCGCCTCCTCCCGGCGCACGCTCCTCGCCGAGGCGGTCGAGGTGGGGGAGCGGATCCTCGCCCACCTGGACGGTTCCCCGGCCTGCCTGCGCCGGGACCTGGCCGGGTCGGCCCGGCGCGGCAGCGAGACGGTCGGAGATCTCGACGTGGTGGCGGCATCGACCGATCCGGCCGCCCTGTCGGAGCACCTCGTCCGCTTCCCCGAGGTGGCCGAGGTGCCGGCCCGGGGCGAGACCAAGACCACCGTGCGGCTCGGGAGCGGGCTCCCGGTGGACCTCCGGATCGTGCCGCCCGGGGACTACCCCACCCTGCTCCACCACCTGACCGGCTCCAAGGCCCACCACGTGAAGCTCCGGGGGATCGCGCGGGAGAAGGGATTCACCCTGAGCGAGTGGGGCCTCTTCCGCCTGCCGCCCGACCCGCCTCCGGTGGGAGCCGGCGACGGGCCCCCGCCGGGCGCGGAGAAGCTGCCCGTCGAGAGCGAGGAGGCGATCTACGCCGCGCTGGGGATGCAGCCCGTCCCGCCGGAGCTGCGCGAGGACCAGGGGGAGGTCGAGGCGGCGCTCCAGGGGCGGCTGCCGGCGGACCTGGTGACCCTGGACGACGTCCGCGGGATGGTCCACTGCCACACCACCTGGTCGGACGGACGCGCCTCGGTGGAGGAGATGGCCCGGGCCGCCGAGGCGCTCGGGATGGAGTACCTCACCGTCACCGACCACTCCCGCTCCGCCGGCTACGCGGGCGGGCTGGACCTCGACCGCCTGCGCCGGCAGTGGGACGAGATCGACCGGGTGCAGGAGAAGGTGAAGATCCGGCTGCTCAAGGGGTCGGAGGCGGACATCCTCGACTCGGGCGGGCTCGACTGGCCGGACGAGGTGCTGGAGCGGCTGGAGGTGGTGGTGGCCTCCATCCACTCGCGCATGAAGATGGGCGAGGACGAGATGACGCGGCGGCTGGTGCGCGCCATGGAGGCGCCCGTCTTCAAGATCTGGGGGCACCCGGTGGGACGGCTCCTGGGCGAGCGCGAGCCGTACGCCCTCCGCGCCGAGGAGGTGCTCGACGCCCTGGCCCGCTCGCGCGGCGCCCTGGAGGTGAACGGGGACCCGAAGCGCCTCGACGCCGACCCGCGCATGCTCCGGATGGCCGGGGCGCGGGGGATCCCGGTGGTGCTCTCGGTGGACGCCCACTCGGTGAAGGACCTCGGCTCGCTCCGCTGGGCGGTGGCGACGGCCCGGCGCGGCTGGGTGCGGCGCGGCGACGTGCTCAACGCCCGGCCGGCCGCGGCCTTCCGCCAGGCGGTGCGGCCGGTCGGGTAGCGCCGCCGGAACCGGTGCGCCCGGACGCGCAGGGGTCGTGACCCACGCGGGGTCGGTGGCAACCCGCCTGCGGAGATCCGCGGCCGGTAGCCGGCAAGCGCCTCTCGCCCGGGGCAGCGGAGGCCCGAGGCATGCAGAGCCCGCGCAGCATCCCGGTCTGCCGGGCCACGCGAACCTGGAGGATTTCCCCGTGCATCGAGCCGCGCTGCTCCACCGCATCCTCGCCGTCGCCCTCGCGGCCGCCGCGCTGCCCGCGGCCGGAGACGAACCGACCGCCAGCCCTCCCCCCGCTCCCGCGCCCGAGATCGCGCCGGCGGCGTCCGCCGGCCAGCCCGCCGAGCCCCTGGCCCTGCCGAGGCGGAGCCCGTGGTCCTTCGGCGTGACGGGCGTGCTGCCCACGGGCGCCAACATCCCCACGGCCATCAACGCCCAGGGCTCGTTGCAGGCCACCGGCTGGGACCAGGCGTGGGGATTCGGCCTCGTG
>DATIUR010000304.1:0-5034 GCA_035466675.1 Anaeromyxobacteraceae bacterium
GCTCGTGAACGTCCTCGACCCGGACGTGGTCGTCCTGGGCGGCGGGATGTCCAACGTGTCGCGCCTCTACCGGAACGTGCCGCCGCTGCTCGGCCGCTGGGTCTTCTCGGATCGCGTGGACACGCGCCTCGTCCCGCCCGCCCACGGGGACTCGAGCGGCGTCCGGGGCGCGGCCCGGCTCTGGTGACGCGCGTGGCCCCACCGAGGGTCCCTTCATCGGTGCAGCACGAGAGGGAGGGCGACAACCTCGGCGCCCGGGTCCACCGTTCGGGCGCATTTCGACATCCGACCAGGAGGTGGCTCCCATGACACGACGCGTGTGGCTCTCGGCGGTCCTCGGCGCGCTCCTGCTCGCCGGGGCGCCCGCGCGGGCGCAGGAGAAGCTCGAGATCTTCTCGTGGTGGGCCGGGGACGAGGGGCCCGCGCTCAAGGCGCTCATCGACCAGTACGCCGCGAAGTACCCGAGCATCGCGGTGGTGAACTCGACGGTCACCGGAGGCTCGGGCGTCAACGCCCGCGCGGTCCTCAAGACGCGCATGCTGGGCGGCGATCCGCCCGACTCGTTCCAGGTCCACGCCGGCCAGGAGCTGATCGGCACCTGGGTGGTGGCGAACCGGATGGAGGACCTCTCCGCGCTCTTCCGGGCGGAGGGCTGGATGACGAAGTTCCCGCCCGGCCTCGTCCAGCTCCTCTCCGCGAAGGGAGGGATCTGGAGCGTGCCGGTGAACATCCACCGCTCCAACGTGATGTGGTACGTGCCCGCGAACCTGGGCAAGTGGGGCGTCGCGCCGCCCAGGACCTGGGACGAGTTCCTGTCCACCTGCAAGACGCTCCAGGGCAAGGGGCTCGCCCACCCGCTCGCCCTCGGCGAGAACTGGACCTTCGTGCACCTGTGGGAGTCGGTGGCGCTGGGCGTGCTCGGCCCCGAGGGCTGGAACGCGCTCTGGAGCGGGAAGATGAAGTTCACGGATCCCCGGGCCGTGAAGGTCTGGGACACCTTCGGGAAGGTGCTCGAGTGCGCCAACCCGGACGCGTCCGGGCTCTCCTGGCAGCAGGCGGTGGACCGCATGCTCAAGGGCGACGCCGCCTTCAACGTCATGGGCGACTGGGCGGCCGGGTACATGGCGACGACCCTCGAGATCGAGCCCGGCAAGGGCTTCGGCTGGGCGGCCTCCCCGGGCACCGGCGGCGTCTTCATGATGCTCTCCGACTCCTTCGGGCTTCCCAGGGGCGCGAAGCACCGCGAGGCGACGCTGAAGTGGCTCAGGCTGCTCGGCTCGCGCGAGGGACAGGACACCTTCAACCCGCTCAAGGGGTCGATCGCGGCGCGCCTCGACTCCGACCTCGGGAAGTACAACGCCTACCTCCAGTCGGCGGCCAAGGACTGGAAGTCGGACCGGGTGGTGGGCAGCCTCGCCCACGGCGCCGTCGCCCCGGAGAGCTTCGGGAGCCAGTTCGGCACCGTGATGGAGATCTACCTCGCCGGCAAGAACGCCCAGGCGGCCGCCAGCGCCGCGCAGGCCATCGCCGACCAGGTGCGGCTGGGGAGGTGATTGATCCGGCCTTCCGCAGGAGTCCCGCCCGGGCCTGACCCGGGCGGGACTTCGCGTTTCTCGCCCATCCGGTGGAGCCTTCTCGTCCGGAGGCGCGCCGATGCGGTGGCGGAAGCACACGAACCGGATCGTCGGGTTCCTGGTCCTGCTCCCGTCGATCGTCCTGGTCGGGATCTTCGTCTACGGCTTCATCGGGCGGACGGTCTGGGCGTCGCTCACCGACTGGGGCCAGGACCCGACCCAGGCGCTGGCGCTCGACCCGGTCACGCGCTTCGTCGGCCTCGACAACTACCGCCAGCTCTTCACCGGGGTCATCGACGCCCGCTTCCGCCAGGACATGGTGAGCACCCTCTTCTTCACGGCCTTCTTCCTGGCCGGATGCCTGGGGGTGGGCCTCCTGCTCGCGATCCTGATCGACCAGAAGCCCAGGGGGGAGGGGTTCTTCCGCGGCGTGTTCCTCTTCCCGTTCGCGCTGTCGTTCGTGGTGACCGGGACCATCTGGCGCTGGCTCCTCCAGCCGAGGGGAGGGGTGAACCGGCTGCCGGAGCTGGTCGGGCTCCCGCCGGGCGAGTTCGCCTGGCTCACGTCGAAGGAGCAGGTCTGGCGCTTCGACTGGAACGACCTGCCGTTCTGGCTCCCGCTCGTCCTGGCCGCGGCGCTCGCGGCGGTGTCGCTCGCGGCCTTCCGCGGCGGGCGGCGGCGGCGCGGGGCCCTCGCCCTGGCGGGAGCCGCCCTGCTCGGCGTGGCGGCCGCGCTGGGGCGGTCGGTCACGCTCCTCCCCTTCCCCGAGCCGCACGGGTTCAACCTGGCCTTCGTCGGCATCGTGGTCGCCGCCGTCTGGCAGATGGCGGGCTACACCATGGCGCTCTACCTGGCCGGGCTCGCCGGCATCCCGGAGGAGCTGCGGGAGGCGGCGGTCACCGAGGGCGCGGGGGGCTGGGCGCTCTACACCCGGATCATCCTGCCCCTCATGGCGCCCATCACCCTCTCGGCCATGATCGTCCTCGGCCACATCAGCCTGAAGATCTTCGACCTGGTCTTCGCCATGGCCGGGCCGGACAACTCCTGGACCGACGTGCCGGCGCTGCTCATGTACATCACCACGTTCCGCGGGAACCAGTTCGCCAAGGGCGCCGCCATCGGCGTCATCCTGCTCCTGCTGGTCGCGGTCATCATCGTGCCGTACCTGCGCTGGCAGCTCCGGGAGGGGTCCCGCGAATGAGCGCGCCCGCGAAGGTCCGGCGCCGGCGGTCGTGGCGCTGGCTCGTCTACGCCGTCCTGGCGCTGGCGGTCTCGTTCTTCCTCGTGCCGGTCTACATGATGCTGGTGACGGCGCTGAAGGAGCCGGCCGCCATCGGGCTCGACACCGCCTGGGAGCTTCCCCGGACCTGGAACTGGGCGAGCTTCGCGGAGGCCTGGGTCTCCTTCCGTCCCAAGCTCTGGAACAGCCTCGTCCTGACCGTCTCCGCCTCGGCCGCCTCGGCCATCCTCGGCTCGCTGAACGGCTACGTGCTGGCCAAGTGGCCCTTCCCCGGGTCGAACGCCGTCTTCGCCTTCCTCCTCTTCGGGATGTTCATCCCCTACCAGGCGACGCTCATCCCCCTCTTCGCGTTCATCCGGTCGATCGGCCTGTACGGGAGCATCTGGGGGCTCGTGCTCGTGCACACCGTGTACGGCCTGCCCATCACCACCCTCATCTTCCGCAACACCTACACCGAGATCCCCGACGCGCTGGTGGAGGCGGCGGCGCTCGACGGCGGCGGCTTCTTCGCCATCTACCGCCACGTGATCTTCCCGGTCTCGCTGCCCGGCTTCGTGGTGGTGATCATCTGGCAGTTCACGCAGATCTGGAACGAGTTCCTCTTCGCGGTGAGCCTCTCCAACCCGGAGAGCCAGCCCATCACCGTGGCCCTGGCGCAGCTCGCCGGCGGCGAGGCGGTGAGGTGGAACCTGCCCATGGCGGGGGCCCTGCTGGCCGCCCTGCCCACGCTCCTCGTCTACGTGATCTTCGGGCGGTACTTCGTGCGCGGGCTCCTGGCCGGGTCGGTGAAGGGGTAGCTGCCGGTCGCCTGGGGGACGCCCCGGCGGGAAATTGGCGCCCCCGGGCCGCCCCGGCGTAGAAGAAGGGCATGGCCCAGACCACCGACAAGCGGAAGCAGTCGCTGTACTTCCCCGAGGACATGCTCCAGGAGATCGAGGACGAGGCGAACCGCCAGGATCGATCCCTCTCCTGGATCGTCCAGCAGGCCTGGCGCGCGGCCCGCGACCAGATCGCGAAGATGCCGGGCGTGGACCAGCTCGGACCGCCGAGGGCCTGAAGCGCCTTTCGGTCGAACGACTCTCTGTCCCATTCGGGTTCGCGGCGCGAGCGGTGCGGCGGACGTCGGGTAGACTCCCGGTTCATCCACGACCGGAGGCTCCCGCCATGGCCTGCTGGCGCATCCCGCTCACCGCCGCGCTCGTGCTCCTCTCGGCCTGCGCCACCCTTCCGCAGGCCGCCTTCAAGGGCGACGTGGATCGGGTGGCCGCGGGCCTTTCCGCCGGCAAGGCCGCGATCGGCGACCGGTACGACGAAGGTGGGTGCATCCGCTGTACCCTCCTCCACTACGCAGCCGGGGGAGGCTGGGTCGCGGTGGTGCGGCTGCTCGCGGAGAAGGGAGCGGACGTGAACGTGCCCGACGGAGGCGGCATGACCCCGCTCCACCACGCCTCCGCCCGCCAGCAGGTCGAGGCCGCCCGCTTCCTGCTCGCGAGCGGGGCGAAGCCCTCCCTGGCGGCGCGGGACCCCGATGGAAACACGCCGCTCCTCCTGGCGGTGGCGAGCCCGAAGGAGCGCGAGGCGTGGATCTTCACGGTGTACGGGCCGATCGCCACCACCGTGAAGGGTCCGGGGCCGTCGGTCGGGCTCGTCGAGCTTCTCCTCGCGGACGGTGCCGACATCCAGGCTGCGACGAACCGGGGCGACACGCCCCTCCACCTCGCCGCCTCCCTCGGAAACGCGGACGTCGTCCGTGTTCTCCTGGCGCGCGGCGCCGACCGCGAAGCGCGGAACGGCGCCGGTGCGACGCCGGCCGCCCTGGCCGCCAGCCACGGAAGGACCGAGGTGCTGGGCCTGCTCCACCAGCCGGGCGCGCGTTGATCCGGCTCGCCCGGCGCGGGCGACGGCGCGCCCATTTCATGCCCGGCTCCCCCGGCCTGGATCCATTTCGGGTTCCCCGGATCGGGGGGCTTCGCGCCGCGGGCGCGGGGGGAAGGTGACGCTCGGCCGGATCCCCGGGACCGTCCCCGGGTCGTGCGGCCAGGCGGGCGAGATCCGCGGTCGCTCTCGCAGTAAGATCGCCTCGGGGTGAGGCCCACGAGGGGATCGGCCGCGGCGCCGCCAGACCAGACGGATGGGCCGGACGGCGGTCCGGCCGAGTCCCCGCCGCCGCTCGCCCCCTGGGCCCGGGCGCTGCGGCTCCCGCCCTGGGCCGCCTATCCG
>DATIUR010000305.1:0-37544 GCA_035466675.1 Anaeromyxobacteraceae bacterium
CTCGAGCCACTCGGTGTGCCCGACGAATCCGGGAAGGGCCCGGGCCACCTGCCCCTTGGAGACGGGCGCGGTCACGAGCGCCGCGGCATCGCCGCGCCGGACCGCCCCGAAGGCGGCCTCCAGGTAGGCGAGCTGGGCCGCTCCACCGGAGGGATGCGGGCGGCCGGGCCGGAGGGCCGCCGCGGGCAGCCGGGTGACCGGGACGAGGGCGCCGCCGGGCGGAAGCCGATCGCCCGGCTCGACGAGCGGCAGCCCGAGGGGGCCCAGCCGGCGCCGCAGGAGCCGCGCGTCTCCGAACACGACCGGCGCGACCGAGCCGGCGAGGGCGCGAAGCGCCCCGGCCGTCACCTCCGGACCGATCCCCGAGGGGTCCCCCAGGCTGATGGCGACGCGGACGGGGTTACTTCGAGGCCGCGGCATCGAGCTCCGCCATCCGGATCTGGATCGCCGCCCCGCGGCGGAGCTCGGCGACGTATTGATCCCGGAAGCTGGCGAACTGCTCCATGGAGAGCCGCTCGCGGATCTCGTCCTTCGCCGCGTCGAAGGAGCGGCCGCCGCCCATCCGGCGATCCGCGGCCTGCAGGACGTGCAGGCCCGACCCGGCCCGGAGGACCGCGGAGACCTCGCCCTCCTTCAGGCGAAAGGCCGCGTCCTCGAGCGCCTTCTCGATGGTGCCCCGCCGGATCCACCCGAGGTCGCCCCCCTCGTCGGCGGAGGGACCCTTCGAGACCTCCCTGGCGACGGCCTCGAACTTCTCCCCCGCCCGGATCCGGGAGAGGGCGCGCTCCGCCTCGCCGCGGACCCGCGCCGCCTCGGCCTCGCTCGCGCCCGGGGGCAGCGGCAGGAAGATGTGGCGGATGCGGACCTCCTCCGCGCCCGCGAACTCGCCGGGGTGGGACTGGTAGTAGGCGCGGACGTCCTCGTCCGACACCCGGATCTTGTTCCGGACCTTGTACTGCATGACGGAGAGCGCGCGGATCTCCTTGCGCATCTGCTCGCGGAACTGCTTTCGATCCAGGCCCTGCTGGGCGAGGGCCATGTCGAGCTGGGCGTCGTCGAACCCGTTGCGGTGCTTGATGTCGGCGACGGCGGCGTCGATCTGCTCCTCGGTCACCTCGATCTCCATCTGCCTGGCGGCCGACTCGAGCAGCTTGTCCGAGACGATGGCGTCGAGGCTGCGGCGCAGGGCCTCGGCGGTGGCGCGGTCGCGGGCGGCGCCGGCGGGAAGCTCCCGGGCGGAGGCGTAGGCGTCGCCGGCGCGCTCGATCACGTCGAGCAGCGTCACCACCTCGCCGTTCACGGTGGCGGCCACGCGGCCGACCACGCGGCGATCGGACGCCGGGGAGGCCAGGGCGGCGAGGGCGAGCAGCGCGGGAAGGAGCGTCACGGGTTCACCTCCGCCAGGGCGGCCTCGTCGATCTCCACCCGGGCGCGCTTTCGCAGCACGGCCAGGTACTCCTCCTGGGCGCGGGCGCGCTTCTGGCGGAGGAGCTTCTCGGTGATGTCGGCGCGGGCGTCGTCGAGGGTGCGGCGCCGGGCCGGCTTGCGGTCCACCACCTTGAACAAATGGAACCCGTACGGCGAGGGCGTCACCTCGGAGAGGGTGTCGAGCGCGAGCGAGAAGCAGCGCTCGAACACCTCCGGGTACCCGGACCCACGGCCGATGTACCCGAGGTCCCCGCCGGCCTTGCCCTCGGGGGCGATGGAGGTGGTCCGGGCGATCTCGGCGAAGCTGCCCGGGTTTCGGCGGATCCGGTCGCGCACCTGGACGGCCTCCTCGCGGGAAGCGACCACGATCTGGAAGACGTGCACGCGCTCCGGCTCCTGGAACTCGTCGGGATGGTCCGCGTAGTAGCGATCCACCTCGCCGGCCGCCACCTGCGCGCCCGGATAGACCTCCTCCTGGAAGAGGCGCTCGATGGTGAGCTGGCCCGCGAGCCGGGCCTTGAGCTCGCCCTGGGAGAGCCGCTCCTGCGCCAGGAGGTCGTCGAAATGGGTGCCGGGGTACTCCGAGCGCAGCCGCAGGAACGCCCGATCCACCTGGTCCTGTCCCACGACGATGGATCGGGACCGGGCCTGCTGGAGCAGGAGGGCGCGATCGAGGAGGCCGTCGAGCACGGTCCGGCGGAGGACGTCGAGCCGGTCCGCGGCCTCCGCGCCGCTGGCCCGCACCTGGGCCAGCTCGCGCCGGACCTCCTCGGCGGCGATGGGCTCGCCGTTCACGAGCGCGACCGGGCGCGGGACGACCGCTCCCTTGTTGCGATCGCCGCCGCAGCGGGCGCAGCCGCCCACCGCGGCGACGGCGAGGAGGCCGAGAAGCAGCGGATGCCGCGTCACGGATTCCTTGGCGCCCCGCCCGCCGGCGGCGGCGGCGCCGGAGCCAAGGCCGGGGCCGGAGCCGGAGCCGGAACCGCGCGGGCGCCCTCCGGTGCGCCGGGAGCCATGCCCATCGGATGTCCGGGGGGCATGGGCGGCATGCCCGGCATCCCGGGCATGCCCGGGCCGGGCGCGGCCGGGCTGGGCGCCACCACGATGGCGTCGAGGACCTTCTCGTCCACGGTGATGCCGGCGTCGGCCCGCAGCTTCTTCTGCCACTCGTCGAACTCCTTCGACTTCCGCTCGCGGTAGAGCCGGTTGGCGATCTGGTTCTTCACCTGGTCGAAGGGGCGGTTCAGCTCCTCCTGCTGGCCCGTCAACTTCACGATGTAGAAGCCCTTCGCCGTCTCCACCACGCCCGAGGTCTGGCCGTTCTGGAGGGCGAAGGCCGCGGCGGCGAGCGGCGGCCCGTAGCTCGCCTCGAGCTCGGCCTGCGACTTGAAACCCAGGTCGCCGGCGAGCGCCTTCGAGCCCGGATCCTCGGAGACCTTGCTCGCCATCTGGGCGAAGGCGAGCGTGTTCTTCTTCTCCTCCAGCTTGAGCTGGGCGAGCGCCCGGCGCGCGGCCTCGCGCTTGGCGGCGCGCTCGGGGGTCCCCTCCGCGGCGTTCAGGACGATGGCGGCCAGGCGGACCTTCTTCGGGCGGAAGAAGTCGTTCTGGTGCTCGTCGTAGTACTTCCGCAGCTCCTCCTCCGGCAGGTCCTTGGCCCCCTCCAGGTCCTGGAAGTTCTTCTGCACGAGCTTCTGGACCATCACCTTCTTCAGGGTGAGCTGGACGTCCGGATCCTTGTCGAGCCCCTGCCGCTCGGCCTCGCGCGCGAGCACCTCGATGCGGATCAGGTTGTCGAGGAACTCCTTCTTGCGCTCGAGCGAGTTGTAGCGCGCCCGGATGAAGGGCGACTGCTCGTCGAGGCGTGCCTTGAACTCCTCGTCGGTGATGACGATGTCCCTGCCCTTGGCCACCGGGGTCCCCTTCTTCGAGGCGGAGGGCTTGCAGGAGGCGAGGGCGAGCGCGGCGAGGCCGAGGACGGCGAGTCTGCGAAACATGGGGTGTCGTGCTCCTGAGCGGGTTGTCGAGCCTGCAGCGTGCGAACGCACGGCCGCGCCCCGCTCTTCCGGGGCGCGGTCCCGGCGATCCATGGAGGCCGGAAAAAGACCACGGAACGACGCCGGGATCAAGCGTTCGGAGACGCCCGCACGCCCCCCGGTCCGGCTCACGCGGGGCGCGGCGGACGGCCCCGGAGCGCCTCGGTCGCCTCGTTGACGGCCCGGCGGAAGCCCATGGGATCGGCGATCCCGCGGAAGGGCTCCCTCGTCCCGCCCGTGCCGACGACGACGATGGTGCCGTAGCCGAGAACGCGGCCGAGGATGGTCTGGTCGACCCCGATGGACTCCACCTTCTCGAGGTTCAGCTCGACCGTTCGCCGGGAGACGAGGCCGACCTTGATGATCACGCGGCGGTTCGTCACCGTGAACTCGGAGGTGGCGCGCGCGATGAACGGCGCGAGGAAGAGCGTCAGGAGCGCCTTCAGCGAGACGAAGGTCGTCCAGTGCAGGCGGGTCCGGTGCACCACCTGCTCGCCGGCCATCAGGTTGTCCTCGACGTAGCCCATGGCAGCCCTCCCCGCGGCGCCCGCCCCGAGGGCGGGGCGCACCGCATCGTACCTCCTCACCCGGTCCGCTCGCAGCCGGCCAGCCCCGCCAGCACCTCGCGCGCCGCCGCCAGCAGCTCCCGCCCGCGCGCCGCCTCGGCGGCGGGCGAGGCGGGCAGGGCCGCCTTCACGGCCTCCTGGACCGCCCGGACCACCGCGCCCCTTTCCCGCGGGGCGCTGCGGGGCCTGGGCGCGGCGGCGGGGCCCACCCGCGCCACCAGCTTCATGTCCGGCGTGAGCCGCAGCGCGCCGTCCGAGTCGGCCACGTGCTTCGCGAGCCGGAACGGATCGAGGCCGGCCGATTCGCCCAGCGTGAAGACGAGCCTCCCGGGGCCCGACTCGAGCGCTCGGATGCGCAGGGCGCGCAGCCGCACCTTGAGGGACATGAGCGCGAGGAGGTCGTCCAGCTCCTCCGGCGGCTCCCCGCAGCGATCCACGATCTCGCCCCGGACCTCCTCCAGCTCCTCGTCCGATCCCGCCTGGGCGAGGCGCTTGTAGAACCAGAGCCGCTGGTGCACGTCCGGCACGTACCCGTCGGGCAGGAAGGCCGGCAGGGGGAGGGAGACGTCGGGGTCGATCTCCTCCCGGGGCGCCTCGCCCCGGATCTCCCTCACCGCCTCGTCGAGGAGCTGGGCGTAGAGGTCGAACCCGACCGATTCGATCTGGCCCGACTGGTCCCGGCCCAGCAGGTTGCCGGCGCCGCGGATCTCGAGGTCGTGGCTCGCGATCTTGAAGCCCGCGCCCAGCTCGGCGAAGCGCTGCAGGACCTCGAGGCGCTTGCGGGCGTCGGCGGTGACCTGGCGCCGCGCCGGCACGAGCAGGTACGCGTAGGCGCGCTCGCGGCTCCGCCCGACGCGGCCGCGGATCTGGTAGAGCTGGGCCAGCCCGAGCCGGTCGGCCCGGTTCACCACGATGGTGTTGGCGCTGGGGATGTCGAGGCCGCTCTCGATGATCGAGGTGGCGAGCAGGACGTCCAGCTCCCGGCCCACGAACCGGGCCATCACGTCCTCCAGCCTGCCCTCGGCCATCTGGCCGTGGGCCACGCCGATGCGCGCCCCGGGGACGAGGTCGCGCAGGAACTTCTCCATGGCGCCGATGGACTGGACCCGGTTGTGGACGAAGAAGACCTGACCGCCTCGGCGGATCTCGGACTCGATCGCCTCCTTGACCGCGGCCGGGTCGAACTTGAGCACGAAGGTGCGGATGGCTCGCCGGTCCTCCGGCGGCGTGGCGATGACGGACAGGTCGCGCGCGCCCGCCAGGCTCATGTGGAGCGTGCGGGGGATGGGCGTGGCCGTCAGGGTGAGCACGTCCACCATCCGCCGGAGCTTCTTCAGGCGCTCCTTGTGGACGACGCCGAAGCGCTGCTCCTCGTCCACCACCACGAGCCCGAGGTCGCGGAAGGAGACGTCGGCGCCGAGGAGCCGGTGGGTGCCGATGAGGACGTCCACCTTCCCGGCGGCGGCGTCCCGCAGGACCGCGCGGACCTCCTCGGGCGGCCGCATCCGCGAGACGGCCTCGATGCGGACGGGATGGCCGCGGAAGCGCTCCTGGAAGGTGCGGGCGTGCTGGGCGGCGAGCAAGGTGGTGGGGACGAGAACCGCCACCTGCTTCCTGGAGAGCACCGCCAGCATGGCCGCCCGCAGGGCCACCTCGGTCTTCCCGTACCCGACGTCGCCGCAGACGAGCCGGTCCATCGGACCGGCTGCCTGGGGGCCGTTCGCCATCGGCGCGCGCTCCCCCGGCCCCCCCGCTCGCCCCGGGGCCGGCCGATCCCCCTGCGCTCGCCGGCGCCGCTTCGTCATGTCGGCCAGCACGTCCTCGATGGCCTTCGCCTGATCGGGCGTCTCCTCCCAGGGGAACTCGGCCTCGAACTCGCGGAAGATCTCGTCCGGCTCGGCGAAGGCGAAGCCGGGGTGCGCCGCGCGGGCCGCGTACAGGTCGAGCAGCTCCGCCGCCATCTTGAGGAGCTGCTCCTTCACCCGGGCCTTGCGCAGCCCGAAGGACTGGCCGCCCAGCCGGTCGAGCCGGACCGACTCCGGCGAGGCCCCGGTGAACTTCTGCACCTGGCGCAGCTTGGCCACGGGCAGGTAGAGGCGGTCCTGCCCCTGGTAGGCGAGCACGAGGAAGTCCCCCTCCACGCCGCCGAGCCTCATCTTGGTGAGACCGCCGTACCGGGCGATCCCGTGCTCCACGTGGACGACCAGGTCGCCCTCCTCGAGCTCGCGGAAGGCCGCCGCGAAGGCGTTCTCCTCGCGGGAGGGGCGTGCCTTCCGCCGCACCCGGCGCCCGAAGATCTCCTCGTCCGACAGGAGCGCCAGGCCGGAGGGGCCGTCCACGAAGCCGCCGGAGATCTCGCCGGGCACGAGATGGGCGTGCACGGCCGGGTCGCGGAGCGCGGCCGGGTCGCCGGGGGGGGCGGCGAGGACGCGCGCCACCTGGCGGCGGTCCTCGAGCAGGCGGCGCAGGCGGTCGGCCGAGGAGGGCGTGGCGCAGGCGATCACCGTGGCCAGGCCGCGCCGGCGCCAGTCCTCGAGCCGGCGGACGAGCGGAAGGAGCGCGCCCTCCTCGCCGTGGGCGGTCTCGATCTCCGCCCGCAGCCCGCCGATCTCCTCGACGGGGAAGCGCAGCGGCTCGCCCGTGCCGAGCCAGACGCGGTGGCGACGCACCCGGGGCCTCTCGCCCAGGCGCGCCAGCGTCTCCGCGGCGCCGAGGTAGTGCGCGGCCGGGGGGAGGGCCAGCTCCTCGCGCCGCAGGGCGGCTTCGTGCTCGCGGCCGAGCTCGGCCTCGAGGTCGTGCAGGGCCTGCTCCACCCCGGCCGCGTCGTCGATCCAGGCGGGCGCGCCGGCCGGGAGGTAGTCGAAGAGCGTCCCGAGGCCGCCCGGGTGGAACCCCGGCAGGAGCGCCTCCATGCCGAAGAAGGGCGTCCCCGCCTCGATGGCGTCCAGGACCTCGCGCACCCGGGAGGTGGGCCGGTTCACGCGCTCGGCCGCCTCCCGGACCGCCTCGCGGGCCGAGGCCCGGGCCTCCTCGGAGAAGATCGCCTCGCGGGCCGGGCAGAGGAGCACCTCCGGAGCGTCGCCCAGGCTGCGCTGGGTCTGGGGATCGAACCGGCGGCAGCTCTCGATCTCGTCCCCGAAGAACTCCAGGCGGACCGGCCCGTCTTCGGCCGGCGTCCAGAGATCGACGATGCCGCCGCGCACCGCGAACGTCCCGGGGTCCTCGACCAGGGGCACGCGCGCGAACCCGAGCGAGAGGAGGCGGGCGGCGAGCGCCTCCCGGGCGATCTCCAGCCCCGGCCCGAGCAGGTCCGAGCCCCGCTCGAGCAACGCGCGGGGGAAGGTGCGCCGCGCCAGCGCGCGCGCGGAGACCACCACCGCCCGCGCCGATCCGGGCCGGAGGTGCAGGCGCGCCAGGGCCGAGAGGCGCTCCATCTCGACGCCCCGGTCCGGCGACAGGTCGTCGTAGGGAAGGACCGCGTCGGCGGGCACCCGCACCACCGAGCCCTCCCCGGCGAAGAAGGCGACGTCGCGGCCCAGCGCGTCCGCCGCCTCCTCGTCCGCCGCCACCGCCAGGAGCGGGCCGGCGTCGCCGGGCGGGACCAGATCCCGGGCCAGCAGGCCCCGGTGGGCCCCGACGACCCCGGCGACGTCGGCCACGCCGCGCTCCTGGAGCGCGCGGCGGAGCCGCAGGCGAGCCTCGGAGGGAAGCGTCCCGTGGGGCGGAGGTGCGGTGGACATCGGCGTCGCGGGCGGCGCGGATCCTAACCCGCCGCGCGGGGGACGGCCCGATCGAGGCGGGTCGCGGCCGCTCCCCGGCCGGGCGGCCGCCATCCGGGGCTCGCTCCGCCGTTCCTTGATCCCCCGGGGGGGCGCCGATACACTCGGATCGGTCCCGGAACCACCGGGAAAGCTCCCATGCCCAGCCAGAGTACCATCGCCACGCGCTCGACCGGAGCGGCGATCGCCGCCGCGCTGCTCGCCGCCTGCGGGGGGGCGGAGGTGCGGGTGCCTCCCGACGCGTCGCCGGTGCTCGCGACGCTGGCGAGCGCGCCCGGCGACGGCTCGGCCCGGCTGCGGGCGGGCGATCTGCCGGGAGCGCGCGCGAGCTACGAGGGGGCGCTGGCGGCCGACCCGGAGCGGCTGGACGCCCTGAACGACCTCGCCGTGAGCTACGCGCTGGAGGGGCACCTCGACCCGGCCCGGAGGCTGCTCGACGAGGTGGTGGCGCACGGATCCCCGCGCGAGCAGCAGGCCGCCCTGGTGAACCTGGGCGAGCTGTACGCCCTCGACGGCTATCTCTCGATCGCGCAGGCCTGCCTCGAGTCCGCGCACGGCCTGGACCCGGCGCGGCCCGAGCCCCTCTACGCGCTGGCGCTGCTCGCCGACGCCCGGGGGGAGCAGGAGGCCGCGCTGGGGCTGCTCCGGGAGGCGCTGCGGCTCGACCGCGGCGCGGCGGCGCGCGCCACCTTCGCCTACGTCTACCCGGAGGAGAGGCTGCACCTCGAGGCGCTCCTCGCCGAGGAGGGAGGGCAGCGCGCCCAGGCCGAGACGCTCTGGCGGGCGCTCTCCCAGGGCCGCTTCGGGGCCCTGGCCGCGGCGGCGGACAGGCGGCTCCGGGAGCGCTAGGACGCCCATGCCGGGCCCGGGCGGCGAGCTGGACAGGCGCGAGCGCGAGGTGCTTCGGGCCCTCGTGCAGGACTACATCCAGTCCGGGGAGCCGGTGGCGAGCCAGCCCCTGCTGGCCCGCCACGATCTCGAGTGCTCCCCGGCCACCATCCGATCGGTGATGGCGGACCTCGAGGCGCTCGGGTTCCTCGAGAAGCCCCACGCCTCCTCCGGCCGCGTGCCCACCTCGCGCGGCTTCCGGCTCTACGTGGACTCGCTGCTCAAGGTCCGTCCTCCCTCGCCGGGCGACCGCGAGCGGATCGAGAAGCTGGCCCAGGACGCGAGCGACGTCACGAGCCTGCTCGACGGGGCGGCGGATCTCCTCCACTCCCTCTCCCACCACGCGGGGGTGGTGACCACCCCGCGGCCGAAGGCCGACCCGGTGCGCCGGCTCGAGTTCGTGCGGCTCCGCGAGAACCGGGTCCTGGCGGTCTTCGTGTCGGCGGCGGGCATCGTCACGAACAAGCTCCTCCAGCTCGACTTCCGCGTGGAGGCGGCGGAGCTGGAGCGCGCCGAGACCTACCTGAACGAGAAGATCCGGGCGGGGGGCCAGGACGCCGCCGGGCTCGACGCGCTCCGCGCTCGCATCCTCGAGGACATGCGCGCCGACCAGAGCGCCCTGCACGACCTCCTCCAGAAGGCGCTCGCGCTGGCCGAGCAGACGCTGGGCGGGCCGCCGGAGGAGGGACGCGTCCTGGCCCACGGCGAGGAGAGCTTCCTCGACGCCCCCGAGTTCGCCGACGTCCAGAAGGCGCGGGCGCTCCTCCGGGCCTTCGCCGAGAAGGACCGGATCCTGCGGGTGCTCGACCGCGTCCTCGCCGCCCAGGAGGTCCAGATCTTCATCGGCGCGGAGAGCGAGTTCGCCTCGGTGCCGGACGTGTCGATGGTGGCGGCCCCCTACGGCCTGGGCGAGCGCGTGCTCGGGACGCTGGCCGTGGTGGGGCCCACGCGGATGAACTACGCCCGCGTCATCCCGCTCGTGGACCTGACGGCGCGGCAGCTCTCCCGCGCCCTCCAGTCCCTCTCCGAGGGGTGACGCGGTGGTCCACCGGAACGGGTGCGCCGCGCCGCGTCCCCCCCGCGCCGGAGGGCGTCACCGCGTCCGCTCGCCTAACCATCCGTGTCCCAAGGTCTTGCGGCTTGTTCGCCGCGCGCGCCGTGTGCCACAATGACCACCCAGCGTGGGGGCCGCCGTACCCGCGCCACCCCTCTCCATGGGCGACACCCGCGAAAAGGGCGCCTTCCAGGCTGACATCCCCACGGATGCCATCGAGGACGCGCTCCGCTCCGTCGAGCGAGTCGAGCGAGCGCCCCCGGAGGCGGGGGAGGAAGGTGCGGCGGTGGCGGACTCCGGCGCACCCGCCGAGGCCGGCGGCGGGCCGGCCGGCGAGGTGGGGAGCCTGCGCGCCCAGCTGGACCTCTCCATGGAGAAGGGGCGCGAGACGCTGGAGAGGCTGAAGGAGGAGCACGAGCGGCGCCTGCGCGCGGCGGCCGACCTCGAGAACTACAAGAAGCGGGCGCAGCGGGAGCGCGAGGAGATCCAGAAGTTCGGCGTGGAGAAGCTCGCCAAGGACATCCTGCCGGCGGTGGACAACCTGGACCGCGCCATCTCAGCGGCTGCGCCGGACGATCCGCTGGCGGGCGGCGTGAAGCTGGTGCGGGCCAGCCTCGAGCAGGCGCTGGCCCGGCACGGGATCAAGGGCTTCAGCGCCCTGGGGAAGCAGTTCGATCCGGCCCTGCACGAGGCGCTCCTGCAGGTGCCGAGCGAGGAGCCGGCGGGCACGGTGGTGCTCGAGCACGCCAGGGGTTTCCTGATCCACGAGCGGCTGCTCCGGCCGGCCATGGTCGGGGTCGCCGTCGCCCCGACGGGCGACGCCGGAGGGGCCGCTCCCGCCGCGGGGGGCCGCGCGCCGGACGACCAGGGGGGCGGCGGGGTCGCCGGGTAGGGCGCGCCGGGCGTCGAGGACGACATGGGCAAGGTGATCGGCATCGATCTCGGGACCACGAACAGCTGCGTCGCCGTCATGGAAGGCGGCGAGGCGGTCGTGATCCCGAACAGCGAGGGGTCCCGCACCACGCCCTCGATGGTCGCCTTCACCGAGGGGGGAGAGCGGCTGGTCGGGCAGATCGCCAAGCGCCAGGCCATCACCAACCCCGAGGCGACCGTCTACGTGGTGAAGCGGCTCATCGGCCGCAAGCACGAGGACGCGGAGGTGAAGAGGTCGAAGGGGCTGGTGGCCTACCGCATCGTGAGCGCGGACAACGGGGACGCCTGGGTGGAGGTGGCGGCGAAGAAGTACTCGCCCGCCGAGATCTCGGCCATGGTCCTGGGGAAGATGAAGCAGACCGCCGAGGACTACCTGGGCGAGCCGGTCAGCGAGGCGATCGTCACCTGCCCCGCCTACTTCAACGACGCCCAGCGCCAGGCCACCAAGGACGCCGGCCGGATCGCGGGGCTGAACGTCCTGCGCATCATCAACGAGCCGACCGCCGCCGCCCTCGCCTACGGCATCGACAAGCAGAAGAGCGGAAAGAGCGAGCGCGTGGCGGTCTACGACCTGGGCGGCGGCACCTTCGACATCACCATCCTGGAGCTGAACGAGGGCGTCTTCGAGGTCAAGGCGACCAACGGCGACACCTTCCTGGGCGGCGAGGACTTCGACCAGCGCATCATCGACTGGCTGGCCCGGCGCTTCCAGGAGCAGGCCGGGATCGACCTCAAGAAGGACCGGATGGCGCTGCAGCGCCTCAAGGAGGCGGCCGAGCGGGCCAAGCACGAGCTCTCCAGCGCCACCGAGACCGAGGTCAACCTGCCCTTCATCACCGCCGACGCCACCGGCCCCAAGCACCTGGCCGAGTCGATCGACCGCGCCGCGCTCGAGGAGATGTGCGGGGACCTGATCGAGAAGACCATCGGGCCCTGCAAGACCGCGCTCAAGGACGCGGGCCTGTCGGCGGCGCAGATCGACACCATCATCCTGGTGGGCGGCATGACGCGCATGCCGAAGGTCCAGGAGGTGGTGAAGCGGTTCTTCGGCAAGGAGCCGCACAAGGGCGTGAACCCGGACGAGGTGGTGGCGGTGGGGGCCGCCATCCAGGGCGGGGTGCTGAGGGGCGAGGTGAAGGACGTCCTCCTCCTCGACGTGACCCCGCTCTCGCTCGGCGTCGAGACGGCCGGCGGCGTCTTCACCAAGATCATCGACAAGAACACCACGGTGCCCTGCAAGAAGTCGCAGGTCTTCTCCACCGCCGTGGACAACCAGCCGCTCGTGTCCGTCCACGTCCTCCAGGGCGAGCGCGAGATGGCGGCCGACAACAAGACGCTGGGGCGGTTCGAGCTGGTCGGCATCCCGCCGGCCCCGCGGGGCGTGCCCCAGATCGAGGTCACCTTCGACATCGACGCCAACGGCATCGTGCACGTGTCGGCGAAGGACCTCGGCACCGGCAAGCAGCAGCAGATCCGGATCACCGCCTCCTCCGGCCTCTCCGAGGAGGAGATCCAGCGGATGGTCAAGGACGCCGAGGCGCACAAGGCCGACGACGTGAAGAAGAAGGAGCTGGCCGACCTCAAGAACAACGCCGAGGGGCTCATCTACACCACCGAGAAGAGCCTCGAGGAGTACGCGAGCGCGCTCAAGCCGGAGGACCTGGCCGAGATCCGCGCGGACCTCGACGCCCTGAAGGAGCTCCTGCCCGGCAACGACCCGGCCGCCATCAAGGAAGGCCTCACCCGCCTCGAGGGGAGCGCCTACCGGATCGCCGACGCGATCTACGCGCAGCAGGGCGGCTCGGGGTCGTAGGGCTGCCGCAGCCCGTTTGTCAGGCCCTTCGCGTGCGTTATATTGCCCGCGGCCAGCCCGGTGGGCCACGACAAGGGCTCGTAACCATTGGCAAAACGAGATTACTACGAGGTGCTCGGCGTCGGCCGTGACGCGGACGACCAGAAGCTGAAGAGCGCCTACCGCAGGCTCGCCCACCAGTACCACCCCGACAAGAACCCGGGGAACCGGGAGGCCGAGGAGCGGTTCAAGGAGGTCTCCGAGGCCTACGGCGTCCTCTCCGATCCCGAGAAGCGCGCCCGCTACGACCGGTTCGGCCACGCGAACGGCGGGAGCCCGTTCGAGGAGGCCTTCGGGTTCGGCGGCGCCGCCAGCATCAACGACATCTTCGGCGACATCTTCGGCGAGATGTTCGGTGGCGGGCGGCGGCAGCGGGCCCGCACCCGCGGGTCGGATCTCCGCTACCACCTCGAGGTCTCGTTCCAGGAGGCGGCCTTCGGGACCACCGCCCGGATCCAGGTCCCGCGCCCCAGGGCCTGCGAGACCTGCCGCGGCTCCGGGGCCAAGCCCGGCACCGGCCCGCGCGCCTGCCCGACCTGCGGCGGCACCGGCGAGATCCGCCTGACGCAGGGGTTCTTCTCGATCGCGCGCACCTGCCACCACTGCGGCGGCGCGGGCCGCGTGATCGCGGAGAAGTGCCCGGCCTGCGGCGGCGCGGGCATGGGGCGGGAGGAGGTCACCCTGGAGGTGCCCATCCCGCCCGGCGTGGACACCGGCACGCGCATCCGCAGCGCCGGAAACGGCGAGCCCCCGCCGGTTCCGGGCGGCTCCCCGGGCGACCTGTACGTGGTCGTCCAGGTGAAGCCCCACCCGGTCTTCTCGCGCGAGGGGACCGAGGTGACCTGCGAGATGCCCATCTCGTTCGTGCAGGCCGCGCTCGGCGCCACCATCGACGTCCCCACCCTGGACGGGCCCTCCAAGATGAAGATCCCGGCCGGGTCCCAGACCGGCAAGGTGTTCCGGCTGAAGGGGAAGGGCATCCCGGTCCTGCAGGGCTCCGGACGCGGCGATCAGCACGTCCGGATCGTGGTGGAGACGCCGACCCACCTCACGCGCGAGCAGAAGGAGCTGCTCGAGCGCTTCGCCGCCCTCTCCGGCGAGGAGACCCACCCCCGGGCCCGGAGCTTCTGGGAGAAGGTCGGCGACCTTTTCACTGGCCCCGGCAAGCTGTAGATCCGGGGCATGCCCAGGTTCGGCCTGCGCCTCCTCGCGCTGCTCGTCCTCTCCCTCGCCGGCTGCCCGAAGCGCGTCGTCGTCAACGGGCAGGAGATGCCCGCCTCCGCGGCCGACGATCTCGCCCGGGCCGAGTTCGAGGCGGTCCGCGCCCAGGCGGCCGGCCTGCCGCCGGCCGAGGCCGCCCAGCGGCTCGAGGCGGTCGCCTCGCGCTACCGCGGCGTGGAGACGGCCGCCGACGCGCTCTTCGACGCGGCGGCCAAGTGGCGCGAGGCCGGGCAGCCGGACCGCGCCGCCGCCGCGCTCCGCCGGCTGGTCCTCGAGCACCCCCTCTACCGCCGGGCCACCGAGGCCAAGTACCGGCTGGCCCTGGCCGACGTGGCGGCCGGCCGCCCGGCCGACGGTCTCTCCACCCTCTCCTCGCTGTGGCCCCGGCTCCCCGCCGGGGAGCAGCCGCAGGCCGCCCGCGCCGCGGCCGAGGCCGCCATGGCCGCCCGCGCCTGGCCCGACGCGGTCCGCTGGCTGTCGCTCGCCACCGCCCTCTCGCAGGGGGCGGAGCGGCAGGCGGCGCGCGCGCGCCTGGCCGAGGTGGTGGACGGGTGGCTCTCCTTCCTGGAGGTGGCCCGCCTCCGGGAGGAGCTGCCGGCCGACGCCCCCGCCCAGGAAGTGCTCACCATGAAGCTGGCGCGCATCCAGCTCCACCTGCGCGACCACGCCCAGGCCGCGGAGCTGGCGCGCGAGGTCTTCCTCCGCTGGCCGGACGGCCCCTACGCCGACGACGCCAAGGCCATCGTGGAGCGCATCGGCCGGCTCACCTTCGTCCGCCCGAACGTGATCGGGGTGGCGATCCCGCTCTCCGGCACCTTCCGGCGCTGGGGCGAGGCCATCCTGCAGGGGATCGGGATCGCGCTGGGCGAGGGCTCCGGGCTCCGCCTGGCCGTCCGCGACACCCGCGGCGAGGCGGACGGGGCCGTGGCCGCGGTCGAGTCCCTGGCGCTCGAGGAGGGCGCCATCGTCATCCTCGGGGGCGTGACCAACGCCGAGGCGGAGCGGGCGGCCGCCACCGCGGAGGAGCTCCAGGTGCCCTTCCTCTCGCTCTCCAAGCAGGAGGGCGTCACCGCCGCGGGCCCCCACGTCTTCCAGAACATGCTCACCGCCTCCGCGCAGGCGCGGGCCCTGGCCGAGTACGCCATGGCCCGGAACGGCATGAAGCGGTTCGGGATCCTCTTCCCGGACGTGCCCTACGGCGTCGAGCTGGCCAACGCGTTCTGGGACGAGGTGGAGGCGCGCGGCGGCGAGGTCCGGGCTGCCGAGACCTACGCCATCGACCGCACCACCTTCACGCCGCTGGTGAAGAGCATGGTGGGGAAGCTCGAGCTCGAGGAGCGGGCCGACTACCGGGCCGAGGTCGAGGCCATCTCCCGCCGGGAGGGGGATCCATACCGGCGGCGAAAGGCGCTCGAGCGCGCGCGGGACCGGCTCCCGCCGGTGGTGGACTTCGAGGCGGTCTTCATCCCCGACTTCGCCAAGAACGTGAAGCTCATCGCGCCGGCCCTGGCCGTCGAGGACGTGGTGACCGCCACCTGCGATCCGGAGGAGGTGGCCCGGATCGCGAAGACCACCGGCCGCCCGGACCTCCGGCCGGTCCAGCTGCTCGGGTCGAACGGCTGGGGAGGGGACCCCACCCTCTACGACATCTCGACGGGGGCGCCGGGGCGCCACCTCAAGTGCGCCGTCTTCGTGGACGGTTTCTACGCCGGGTCGCGCCGCCCCGAGACGCGCCGCTTCGTCGAGGCGTTCGGCCGCAAGTACGGGGGCGCCGTGCCCGGGATCCTGGAGGCGAGCGCCCACGACGCGGCCGGCATGGCGCGCCTGGTGATCGAGCAGGGACGGGCCCAGGGGCGACCCCAGGCGCGGGACGGGCTGGCCGCGCTGCGCGGCTTTCGGGGGGCCACCGGCGACATCACCATGCGGCCGGACCGGACCCCGGAGAAGCCCCTCTTCTTCCTGGCCATCGGTCCGGACGGGCTCAGGGAGCTCGAGCCCGCAGAGGTGGCGCCGCCGGGGGCGGGCGGCGACGCGCCGTAGCGGGCCATGTCCATCATGAACGGCCGGCCTCCGGGCTCCAGCCTTCAGGCTCCGGGAGAAGGAGCCGAGGCGCTTCCGTCGGGGCCCGAAGCCCGAGGCCCGGAGCCCGAGCAGCCTGACGGACCGGCGCCGGCGGCCGAGGAGGACGCGGCCTGGGCCGAGGTGGCCTCGCGCTGGGAGGACGAGGAGGCGCATCGCGCCTACCTGGCGCGCTTCTCCGATCTGGACGGCCTGGCCGAGGCCGGGAGGCGCTACCGCTCCGCGCTCGAGTCCCGGCCCGGCGATCCGGTGGCGACGCGCTGGCGCGAGGAGGTCCTGAAGCGCGCCACGGCCCGGGCGCTCGCTTCCATGCCGCGGGGCTCCTCCACGCACCCCCGCGCCCGCTGGGTGCGGTATGCCGGCGTCGTCGTGGCCGGCGTGCTCCTGGGCGCGGCCGCCTGGCTGGCCCTGTCGCTCCTGCGGGTGGTGTCGCGATGAGGGTGGAGGGCCAAGGCGGCGAGGCGCCCGCCGTCGAGGAGATCCTGGGGCCCGGGGGCCGCCTCTCCCGCGCCCTGGCCGGCTACGAGCCCCGCGACGACCAGCTGGCCATGGCCCGTGCCGTGGAGCGCGCCATCGACCGGCACCGCTACCTGGTCGCCGAGGCGGGCACCGGCACCGGCAAGACGCTCGCCTACCTCGTGCCGGCGGCGCTCTCCGGCCGCCGGGTGCTGGTCTCCACCGCCACCAAGACGCTGCAGGAGCAGATCTGGTGGAAGGACCTGCCGCTCCTGCGCGAGCGGTGCGGGCTCTCCTTCGAGGCCGCCTACCTCAAGGGCCGGTCCAACTACTACTGCCTGGTCCGCGGCGCCGAGTTCGACCGCGCCCCCACCTTCGAGCGGCGGGAGGAGGCGGCCCGGTGGCCCGCCATCCAGGCCTGGGTGCGCGAGACGCGCTCGGGCGACCGGGCCGAGCTGGACCTGCCCGACCAGTTCCTGGCCTGGCGGGACCTCTCCGCCACCAGCGAGTCGTGCCTGGGGCGCGAGTGCGAGCGGTACGAGGAGTGCTTCGTCACCCGGGCGCGCGCGCAGGCGGCCGAGGCCGAGGTGCTCCTCGTGAACCACCACCTGTTCTTCGCCGACCTGGCCATCCGCACCGGCCGGGCCGGCGTGGAGATCCTGCCGGAGCGCGACGTGGTGATCTTCGACGAGGCGCAGGCCATCGAGGACGTGGCCACCGAGTACTTCGGCCTCTCGGTCTCCTCGTACCGCGTCGAGGAGCTGGCCCGCGACGCGCAGCGCGCGGTGTCCGACCGGCCCGACCTCGCCTCCCTGATGAAGCAGGCGACCCAGGAGCTGCGGCGCGCCGGGGAGAGATTCTTCGGCGCGCTGGCGGACGGGCTGCGATCGGCGGATTCCGGGCGCCCCGCCCGTCTGCGCCACGACCGGCGCCGCCGCGGGGAGGAGGAGGCGGTGCGGGCCCCCCTCGGCGACGAGATCATCGGCCCGGCGGCCCGCGAGCGGGAGCGGCTCGACCAGGCGCTGGCCTCGCTGCGCGACACCCTGGCCGACGCCGACTCGCCGTCGCTCGCCCAGGTGGCGAGGCGGGCCGGCGAGCTCTCCGTCGAGCTCGCCGCGGTGACGGCCACCCGGGAGCCCTCCCGCGTCTACTTCGGCGAGGTGCGCGGGCGGGGCGTCTTCCTGCGGGCCGCGCCCATCGACGTGGCCGAGGAGCTGGTGGAGCGGCTCTACCGGCGGACCGACACCGCCATCTTCACCAGCGCCACGCTGGCGGTCCAGGGGCGCTTCGACTACTTCCGCCGGCAGGTGGGGCTCTTGCCGGAGTTCGACGTGGAGGAGGCGCGCTTCCCCGGCCCGTTCGACTTCGAGCGCCAGGCGGCGCTGGTGGCGCTGGACGGGCTCCCCGAGCCGAACGCCCCGGGCTTCGTCCCGGCCGCCGCCCGGGCGGTCCGCGAGCTCACCGCCGTCACCGGGGGGCGGGCCTTCGTGCTCTGCACCTCCACGCGCAACATGGTGGCCCTCCACGACGCCTGCCGGGACCTGCCCTGGCGGGTCCTCCTGCAGGGCGAGCGCCCCAAGCACCGGCTCCTGGAGGCGTTCCGGGAGGAGCCGTCGGTCCTCTTCGCCACCCAGACCTTCTGGGAGGGGGTGGACGTGCCCGGCCCGGCCCTCTCGCTGGTGGTGATCGACCGGCTGCCCTTCGCGCCGCCGGGCGACCCGGTGGTGGCGGCGAGGCTCCGCGCCCTCGAGTCCCAGGGGCGCGACGGGTTCGCCGAGCTGCAGGTGCCCTCCGCCGCGCTCGCCCTGCGGCAGGGTTTCGGGCGGCTGGTGCGGACGCGCGGCGACCGGGGGCTGGTGGCGGTCCTCGACCGGCGCCTGGTGACGAAGGGGTACGGGCGGACCTTCCTGGCGACCCTGCCGAGCTGCCCGCTGCTCAGGAGCGTGGAGGCGGCGCGCGCGTGGTGGGCGGCGGGGGCGCCGCCGGGCTGATCACGGCCGACCGACGCCGCGCAGCGAGGCCGGAAGCGGCGTCGCCGCAGCCGTGTCGGCGTCCACCGCCGGGATCCGGACCGTGATGGAGGTGCCGGCCCCGACCTCGCTCGCCACGTCGATGGAGCCCCCGTGGGCGAGGACGATCTGGCGGGCCAGGGAGAGCCCCAGGCCGGTCCCCGCGCTGCGCGGCTTGGTGGTGAAGAACGGCTCGAAGAGCCGCTTCATGTGAGCCGGGGCGATCCCGCGCCCGGTGTCGGACACCCGGATCACCGCGCTCGAGCCCTCCCGGAAGAGCTCGATGGACACCTGGTTGGGCCGCCCCTCCTCGCCCGCCTGGACGGCGTTCAGCACCAGGTTCAGGACCACGTCCACGAGCTCGCCGCGGTGCCCGAGGACCCATACCGGGCCGCGCACGTCGATGCGGGCCGCCGGGCCCAGATCGGACCGGGCGGCGCGGACGACCGTCTGCACGACGTCGCCCAGGTCGACCGCCGCCGCGGGCTCGTCGGTGGGATCGCGGCGGGCGAGCGATCGGAGGTTCGTCACGATCTGCCGGATCCGGTCGACGCCGGCCAGGCTCTCGGCGAGCGCCGCAGGCGCCTCGCGCCTCGCCAGCCGGAGCTCGGGACGCCCCAGCACCGCGCTCGCCCGCTCCGCCTTCGGGCCTTCCGCCGCCGACTCCAGGTCCGCGAGCGCCTCCTCGTAGGCGGCCAGGTATCGCCGCAGCTCGGTGACGTTCGAGGTCACGAACGTGGTCGGGTTGTTGATCTCGTGCGCCACGCCGGAGGCCAGCACGCCCACCGCCGCCAGCTTGTCCGCCTGCACCAGGCGGGCGTGGAGGCGCCGCTGCTCGCCCACGTCCCGGGCGACGCGCACCACGCGGTCGCCGAGCCGGCTGCTCGTCACCTCGAAGAGGGTGTCGAAGACCGGGTCCTGGATCTCCACGATCCCGTCGGGAGCCGGCGACCACCAGCGCTCCGGGTGCCCGGCCAGCACCTCGGCGAGAGGCCGGCCGGCCAGCTCGTGGGCCCGCACGCCCAGGAGCCGGGCGAAGGCGCGGTTCACGCGCACGATCCGGCCCTCGCGGTCGGTGACGAACGCGGACTCGCGGATCGCGTCGAAGGCGGCCGACCACTCGAGCCGGGCCGACTCGAGGGCGCGGCCGGCCTCCGCCCGCGCCCGGGCGGCGGCGTCCCGGACGCGACCCAGGCGAAAGGCCAGCGCGAACACCGCCACCAGGAGCGCGGCGTCGAGGACCCAGCGCGCGGCGGTCCACGAAGAGCCCCGGCCGGCGAGGACGTCCAGCGCCACCGCCGCCACGGCCAGGGCCGCCGGCGCCGCCCAGCGCGAGAGGACGAGCCCGCGGAGGGGCCGGAGGCCGTCGGCGGCGGGCGCATCGGTCGCGCGTGCGGCGGGCCGGTCCATGGATGGGCGCGTGCGGGGGAGCCAGGATACGCGAAAACCCGGCTCCCACCAACGCGCCCGCCCGACCGGCCGCCGGGGTGCGAAACGGTGGGACCGGAGGCGAGAGCGCGCCGGACGGGGGATCGGTTAGAGTGAGGAGCGCGGGCGGGAGCCGACGCGGGACAGAGGCAAATGGTCCAGTACAACAGCGACAGCCGGGAGCTCGCGATCAAGGTCGTCTATTACGGCCCGGCCCTCTCGGGGAAGACGACCAACCTCCAGGCTCTCTTCCAGAAGATCGACGCCAGGGTGCGCGGGCGGCTCATGACGCTCGACACCAAGGACGACCGGACGCTCTTCTTCGACATGATGCCCGTCTTCTTCAAGACGAAGGCGGGCGTGAAGGTGAAGCTCAAGCTCTACACGGTGCCCGGGCAGGTGATGCACGAGTCGACCCGGCGCATCGTGCTCCAGGGCACCGACGCCATCGCGTTCGTGGCCGACAGCCGCCGCGCCGAGGCGGCCGGCACCCTCGCCTACTGGAACAACATGCTGAAGAACCTGGAGGCGAACGGGCTCGACGTGCGGACCCTGCCCATCGTCATCCAGATGAACAAGCGCGACCTGCCCGACACCCGCGGGGACGGGGAGCTGGACGACCTGCGGCAGGTGATCGCGCCGCCGGTGGTGCCGGCCGTCGCCATCCGCGGCGAGGGCGTGGTCGAGACGCTCTACCTCCTGCTCAAGCTCTGCTACCGGAGCCTCGACCGCCACCTGTCGCTCGCGGCCAAGTGGAGCATCTCGGAGCGCGAGTTCCTGGAGCGGATCTTCTCCCACGTCGATCTCCAGGGGACGAGCATCCCGCCGCCCGGAGCCCCGGGGCCATGACCCTGCCGCCCTCGGTGCTCCAGCAGCGGATCCCGCTGGGCGATCTGCTCGACCTGAAGGCCTTCGCGGACGTCTGCCACTCGTTCGCCGAGCTGTACCGGGTCGGGCTCAAGGTGTTCGACGAGGCGGGCAACAAGCTGGTGGACGTGAAGGTCGGGAACGCCGACTTCTGCGGCTACATCTGGTCGAAGCCCGCCGGCCGCGAGCAGTGCATGGCCACGGTCGCGAGGGTGAAGGGCGATCCCGTCGGCGACGAGCCCGGCCCCACCACCTTCCCCTGCTTCTCGGGGTGCCGCTACGTGGTCCAGCCGGTCCTGTACGAGGGGGACGTCATCGGGCGCGTGGTGTTCGGGCCGTACGTGCCGGAGGATCTGGCGGCCCTCCCCTCCTCGCTCACCGCGATCTCGGCCGACTTCGACGCCACGCTCGCGGAGGGGTACGCCCAGAAGATCCGCCGGGTGCCCGGGGGAACCGCCGAGAAGATCCTGAAGCACTTCATGGACCTGCTCGACGTGATGGTCTTCACCGGGCACAAGAACCTCATCACCGCCCGGCTCCACATCGAGGCGGTGCAGGAGAGCTACCGCGAGCTGCAGGAGAAGAACCGCGCCCTGGAGGACTCCTTCTCGAAGCTGAAGGAGCTCGATCGCCTGAAGTCGAACTTCCTGGCCACCATGAGCCACGAGCTGCGCACGCCGCTCACGAGCGTGATCGGGTACTCCGAGATGATGCTGGAGGGCCTGGGCGGCCCGCTCACCGCCGAGCAGCGCGAGTACCTGGGCATCATCATGGAGAAGGGCGAGAACCTCCTCCAGCTCATCACCTCCATCCTCGACATCTCCAAGATCGAGGCGGGGCGCATCCGGCTGGTCCTGTCGGAGGTCGACCCCGTTCAGCTCATGCGCGACGCGGTGGCCACGGTGCTTCCCCTCGCCCGCAAGAAGGGGCTCAAGGTCGTCTGCGAGCCCGGCGCACTGCCGCGGCTGCACTGCGACCGCGAGAAGGTGCGCCAGTGCCTGGTGAACCTCTGCACCAACGCGGTCAAGTTCACGTCGGCGGGGGGCTCGGTGACGGTGAGCGCGGAGCCCGCCGCCGGCGACCGCCTCGCCATCCAGGTGGCCGACACGGGCATCGGCATCGCGGACGAGAACCTGGCCCGCGTCTTCGACGTCTTCTTCCAGGTCGACGGCTCCTCCACCCGCGAGTACGGCGGTGCCGGCCTCGGCCTCGCCATCGTGAAGAGCTTCGTCGAGGCGCACGGGGGCGAGGTCCAGGTGCGCTCCAAGGTCGGCACGGGCTCGATCTTCAGCCTGGTGCTGCCGCTGCGTCCCAGCCTCCCCGCTCCCGCGCTCACTCCCGCTCCGTTCCCGGCCGTGGGCGGGTAGACTCCCGCCGGCCCCATGCCGCGTCGTCGCCCGCTCGGCGAATTCGAGCTCATCGACCTCTTCACGCGCGCCCTGCCCCTGGGGGGCGAGGGCGTCCGGGTGGGCGTGGGCGACGACGCCGCGGCCCTGGCGCCCCCGCGGGGAGAGCTGCTGGTGGTCACCGCCGACGCCGTGGTGGACGGCGTCCACTTCGACCGCCGGTTCCGACCGGAGGAGATCGGGTGGAAGGCGCTCGCGGTGAACCTCTCCGACCTGGCCGCGATGGGGGCGCGGCCGCTCTGGGCCCTGGTGGCGCTCGGCCTCGTGCCCGGGACCCCCGCCGCCCGGATCGCCGGGATCGCGCGGGGGCTGGGCCGTTGCGCCCGCGCCCACGGCGTGGCGGTGGTGGGAGGCAACGTCACGCGGGCGCGTCAGCTCTCGCTGACCGTGACCGCCCTGGGGGGCGCCCGCCCGGGCCTGCTGCTCCGCCGGGACGGGGCGCACGTCGGCGACGCGGTGCTCGTCTCCGGCACGCTCGGGGACGCCGCCCTCGGGCTCGGGCGGGGGGCGGCCCCGGCGCTGGTCCGCAAACAGCGCATGCCGGAGCCGCGCCTGGCGCTGGGCCGGGCCCTGGCCGGCATCGCCACCGCGGCCGTCGACGTGTCGGACGGGCTCGTCCAGGACCTGGGGCACCTCTGTCGCGCCTCCGGGGTGGGCGCCAGCCTGCGCCTCGCGGAGCTGCCGCTCTCGGCGGCCTACCGGCGGGCCGTGCGGGGGCGCTCCGACCCGTGGGCGGCGGCCCTGGCGGGAGGGGAGGACTACGAGCTCGCCGTGACCACGCCGGTCCGCCGGGTTCCGCAGGCGCTGCGGGCGGCGCGCCGCGCGGGCACGGAGCTCTCGGTGGTGGGGTCGATCGTGCCGGGGTCGGGCGTCCAGGTGGTGCGGTGCCAGGGGGGTCTCCACGCACCGCCGCGGGGCCACGACCACCTGTCGCGCACCCCCCGCTCTTTGACTTCACCCGCCGAGCCCTTAGTATCCGTGCTGCCCTGATGGCACGCGCCGGCCGAGACGATCGGATCCAGTCCATGCGCCCGAGCGCGCGCTGGCAGGACGCCCCGCACCTGGTGGCGCTCCGGGGACGGGCGGCCGAGCCCGTGCAGCGCGCGGTGCCGCAGCGGGCCGGGCGGACCGTCTCCCTGCAGGGGAAGATCCTCACCTCCTACCTGATCGTGGGCGGCGTGCTCTTCTTCGCGGTGCCCTTCCTGCAGGAGCGGATCGGCAACGTGGTCGTCAGCGGCGCGATCTCCCTGGCCCTCACGCTCGCGCTCGGGTTCGCCCTGACCGTCTCCATCGCCCGGGTGGCGCGCATCGGCCGCCTCAAGGGCTCCGCCGTCGAGATCAGCGCCGGCGACCTCTCCAAGGCCGTGCTCTCCGAGGAGCAGCACTCGTTCCACGACGAGATCGACGACCTCACCGAGGCCATCCGGACCATGCAGGAGAACCTGCGGGACCTGGTCTCGCGGATCCAGCGGACGGCCCAGTCCGTGGCCGAGAGCGCCAACGACCTGCAGACCTCGGCGGAAGACGTGAACGCGTCCACCGACGAGGTCGCTTCCTCCATGGAGAAGATCGCCACGGGCGCGGTCCAGCAGTCGGACCTGGTCGAGCGCACCTCCAAGGTGATCGGGGAGATCGCCGCCTCCATCGAGCGGACCGCCCGGAGCGCGGAGGAGGCGGCCCGCGCCTCGGCCGAGACCTCCTCCTCCGCCGCCAGCGGCGGCGACGCGGCCCGGCTGGCCGGCGAGAAGGTCAAGAAGGTGTTCGCGCGGATCGAGGCGGCCAGCGAGCAGGTGTTCGCCTTCGGCGAGCGGACCAAGGAGATCTCCAAGATCGTGGAGGCGATCACCCAGGTGGCCAACCAGACCAACCTGCTCGCCCTGAACGCCACCATCGAGGCGGCCCGGGCCGGCGAGTACGGGCGCGGCTTCGCGGTGGTCGCCGAGGAGGTGCGCAAGCTGGCCGAGAGCGCCGGGCGGTCCGCCGAGCAGATCTCCGGGCTGGCGGCCGACATCTCCAGCCGGGCCGCCACCGTGGTCGACACCATGAAGGAGTCGGTGGACGAGCTGGGCGAGGGGCGGGAGGACCTGAACGCCATCATCCTGACGCTGGCCGAGATCGCCAAGATCGCCGCCACCGGCGCGAACAAGGTCGGCGTGATCTCGCAGTCGGCCCGGGACCAGCTCAAGGGCTCCGCGGACATGGTCCAGGCCATGGACCACATCTCGGACGTGGCCACCGGGAACGCCACCGCCACCGAGCAGGTGCGCAAGGTGACGGCCGAGCAGACCGCCGCGGTGGCGCAGATGGCGAGCGCGGCCCAGGAGCTCACCAACCTCTCGCTCGAGCTCCAGACCGTGGTCTCGCGGTTCCGGCTCGGGTAGGAGGATCGCGTGGAGGACGCGGAACGCGACGCCGTGGCACCGGAGCCGGCGTCGCGGCCGGCGGCGGAGGCGGAGCCGGTTCGCCACGTGGTGTTCCGGCTGGCCTCGGAGCGGTACGCGCTCCCCCTGGACGCCGTGCGGGAGGTGGTGGTGCCCCAGGCCCCGTTCGCCCGGGTGCCGCGCGCCTCGGAGGCCGTGCGGGGCGTCATGAACCTGCGGGGGCGGGTGGTGGCGGTGGTGGATCTGGCCTCGCTGGTGGGGCTGCCGCCGCAGCCGCTGGTGGCGGGGTCGGGGCACGTGCTGCTGCTCGACCGCGACAAGCGCGCGCTGGGCCTGCTGGTCGGCGGCGTGCTGGGCGTCGAGCCGCTCCCGCCGGTCGAGCCCGGCTCCGGGGTCGTGCGCGGCGTCGCGTCCGCACGGGTGGGGGCAGTCACCCTGCTCGCGCCGGACGCGCTCGCCGCCGAGGCGGCGAGCCTCTTCGGCGGGAGGTAGGGCGGGGTGCTCCTTCCGGGGTCCGCGAAGTTGTCCGCCCCGTCGCAGCGGTGATAGCTTCGGGCCCGGAGGAGTCTCCCCCCATGCCGAAGAAAGTCCTCATCGTGGACGACGCGATCTTCATGCGCAACATGATCAAGGACATCTTCTCCGGGAGCGGCTTCGAGGTGGTGGGCGAGGCGGCCAACGGCCTCGAGGCGGTGGAGAAGTACAAGGAGCTGCGCCCCGACCTCACCACCATGGACATCGTGATGCCCTTCAAGAGCGGCATCGAGGCCACGCGCGAGATCATCAAGCACGACGGCAAGGCGGTCATCGTGATGTGCAGCGCGCTCGGCCAGGAGTCGCTCGTGATGGAGGCCATCGAGGCCGGCGCGAGCGACTTCATCGTGAAGCCGTTCAAGTCCGAGGACGTCCTGTCGGTGGTGAGGAAGGTGCTGGGCGACGCCTAGACCCTGGCGCTCGTCGCCCCGTGCCCTTCGACCTCGCCAAGTACCTCTCCCTCTTCGTCGCCGAGGCGGCCGAGCACCTGGCCGCCTACTCGAAGGGGCTGGTCGAGCTGGAGAGGGCGATCCGGTCGGACTCCGGAGAGACCCGCGCCATCGTGGACGGGCTCTTCCGCCACGCGCACAGCCTGAAGGGCATGGCCGCCTCGATGCAGCTCGACGGGATCTCGGCCCTGGCCCACAAGGCCGAGGACCTGGTGGACGCCCTCCGCAAGGGCGCGACCGTCGACGCCGGCGCGGTGGACCTGCTCCTTTCGGCGGGCGACGCCCTGCACGACATGGTGGCGGCCGCCTCCCGCGGCGAGCGCCCGGACCCGCCCCCGCTGCTCCTGGCGCGGCTCGACGAGGCCGTTCGCGGGCGGAAGGACGCTCGAGCGGATCCGCCCCCCGCCCCGGCCCCCGCCGCCCCTCCGCCGCCGCACCCGGCGGAGGGCCCGTCGCTGGGTCGCGCCGCGAGACGCGTCCAGGTCGAGGTGGAGATCGCCGGCAGCTGCCCGGTGCCGGCCGTTCGCGGGTTCCTGGTGGTGAAGAAGCTCTCGGCCCTGGGCGGGATGGTCCGGTCCACCCCCTCGGTCGAGGACCTCAAGGCCGGCCGGATCCCGGGCAAGCGGCTCGAGGTGACCATCGACACGGGCGAGACGCTCCAGGCCATGGAGCGGGCGCTCGCCCAGATCTCCGACATCGCCTCGGTCTCCCTGCGCGAAGCCGGCGCGGAGCCGCAGCCGGAGAGGGCGCCGGCGGCCGCTCCGGCGGCGAGCGCGGCGGACGCGCCGCGCACGGTGCGGGTGCGCACCGAGATCCTCGACTACTTCCTCGACGCGGTGGGCGAGCTGCTCCTCGCCACCGCCCGGCTCCGCGAGGTGGGCAGGACCCTCCCGCCCTCCCACCGGCCGCAGCTGGACGAGGGCGTCGACCGCCTGCACGGCATCGTGAAGGACCTGCACGACAAGGTGATGACCGTCCGCATGACGCCGCTGGCGGTGGTCACCGAGCGCCTGCCGCGCGCGGCGCGCGACGTGGCCCGCAAGGTGGGCAAGCAGGTCGAGGTCGAGGTCCAGGGGGCGGAGATCGAGATCGACCGGGCCATCCTGGAGGACCTGGGCGATCCGCTCGTGCACGTGCTCCGGAACGCGGTGGACCACGGCATCGAGCCGCCGGAGGCGAGGGTGCGGGCCGGCAAGCCGGCCGCCGGCCGCGTCTCGGTGCGCGCGCGCCGCGAGCGGGACCGGGTCATCCTGGAGGTGGCCGACGACGGCCGGGGCATGGACCCGGCCCGGCTGCGGGCGGCGGCGGTGGCGCGCGGCGCGCTGCGGGCGGAGGCGGCCGCCGCGCTGAGCGACCGCGAGGCGCTCCAGCTGGCCTGCCTGCCGGGGATCTCCACCGCGGAGGCGGTCACCGACGTCTCCGGCCGGGGGGTGGGCCTGGACGTGGTGAAGAAGACCGTGGAGACGCTGGGAGGCACGCTGGAGATCGACAGCGCCCGGGGCGTCGGGACCCGCTTCACCTTCCGCCTGCCGCTCACCGTGGCGGTGCAGCAGGTCCTGCTCGTGCGCGTGGGCGAGGAGGTGCTCGGGCTCCCCATCACCAAGGTCCACGGGGCGGCGCAGGTGGAGCTGTCCCGGCTCGACCGGAGCCGGGGCGCCCCGGTCCTGCCCGTGGGCGAGGACCTCGTCCCGGTGCACGACCTCTCGCACCTGCTCGGCTTCCCCGAGCACGCCGCCCGGGGTGAGCGCGCGGTGGTGGTGGCGGAGGGCGCCGACGGCTGGATCGGGCTCGCGGTGGACGCCTTGCTCGGACAGCAGGAGGCGGTGCTGAAGCCGCTCGGGCCCCCGCTCGAGGGCCTGCCCGGGCTCTCCGCCGTCACGGTCCTGGGGAACGGGCGCCCGGTCTTCATCCTCGACGTGCCGAGGCTCCTCGCCGCATGAGCGGGCGGGGCTTCGAGCCGCGGGCCGTGGACGCGCTCCAGGAGCTCGCCTCGATCGGGTGCGGCCAGGCCATCACCGCCCTGGGGAAGCTCCTCCACCGGCGCCTGGAGATGGACGTGCCCGAGGCCTGGATCGGCGCGGGAGCCGGCGCGATCGCCTCCTTCCTGGGAGAGCTGGGCGAGGACCTGGTGGCGGTGGGGGTGAAGCTGGAGGGGCCGCTCACCGGCGACCTGCTCCTGGCGCTGCCGGAGGGCGACGCGGAGAGGCTGGCCGCCCTGCTCGGCCACCCCGCCGGCGCCGGCGGCTTCGGCACCATGGCCGAGAGCGCCCTCCTCGAGTCCGGCAACATCGTGGGCAGCGCCTTCGTCTCCGCGGTGGCGGCGCTGGTGGGGGAGAAGCTCCTCCTCTCCGTGCCGAGCCTCGTTCGGGGGAGCGGGCGCGCCTGCGTCGAGGCGCTGGTGGCGCACGCCGGCTCGGTCGCCCTCGCCACCCGGTTCACCTGCAGCGAGCCGGGGTCGGCCCTGGAGGGGCTCATCCTGGTCATGCCCGAGCCGGAACGCATCGCCAGGCTGCTCTCGGGCCTCGATCTCGGCTAAGTAGACCGCCGTGGACGAACGAACCCTGCGCAGGCTGCTCGCCCGCGTGAAGGCCGGGGAGGCGACCGTCGGCGAGGCGGTGGCCGCCCTCAAGGCCGCCCCGTTCGAGCGGCTGGGGGACCTGGCGACGCTCGACACGCACCGGGCCCTGCGCCACGGCATGCCCGAGGTGGTCCTGGCCGAGGGGAAGACCGCGGCCCAGGTGGCCACCATCGCGCGGCGGCTGGCGGCGCGGGGGCCGTTGCTCGTCACCCGCCTCGCGCCGGAGAAGGCCGGCCCGGCGCGGCGCGCCGTCCGGGGGGCCCGGTACGACCCGGTCTCGCGCACGCTCTCCCGGGGGCGGATGGACCTCCCGGTGCGCGGTCCGGTGGCGGTCTGCTGCGCCGGGACGAGCGACATCCCGGTCTGCGAGGAGGCGGTCGTCACCCTCGGGGTGATGGGGGTCGAGGCGATCCGGGTGTACGACGTGGGCGTGGCAGGCCTGCACCGGCTGCTGGCCCGGCGGGCGGACCTGGAGCGGGCCGTGGCGGTGGTGGTGGCGGCGGGAATGGAGGGCGCGCTGCCCAGCGTGGTGGGCGGCCTGGTGGGCCGGCCGGTGATCGGCGTGCCCACCTCGATCGGCTACGGCGCCTCCTTGGGCGGGATCGCCCCGCTCCTCGCCATGCTCAACTCGTGCGCGCCGAACGTCACCGTGGTGAACGTGGACAACGGCTTCGGGGCCGCCTTCGTGGCGGGCCTGGTGGCCCGGACGGGAACGTGACCCCGCTCGTCCTGCTCGAGCCGATCGGCGGAATCGCGGGGGACATGTTCCTGGCCGCGGCCCTCGACGCCGGGGTCGACGCCGGAGCCCTGGAGGCCGCCCTCCGCACGCTCGAGCTGCCCGGCTGGCGCCTCTCCACGTCGAGGCGCACGTCGGGAGGCATCGCCGGGACGCACGTCGAGGTGGTGGTCGAGGGGCGGGGGCCCGAGGCGCGGTCCCTGGCGGAGATCCTGGACCTCGTCGATCGCAGCGGCCTCTCCGCCCGCGCGCGCGCCGCGGCGCGGGAGGTGTTCGAGCGCATCGGCCGGGCCGAGGCGAAGGTCCACGGCGTGCCCGTCGCCGAGGTCCACTTCCACGAGGTCGGCGCCGTGGACTCGTTCGTGGACGTGTGCGGCGCGGCGGTGGCGCTAGACCTGCTCGGCTGGCCCCGCGTCGTCTGCGCGCCTCCCGAGCTGGGCAGCGGGACGACGCGCACCGCCCACGGGGCCCTCCCGGTGCCGCCGCCCGCGGTGCTGGAGCTCCTGGCCGGTAAGCCGATCCGGCCGGGCGGCCCACCGGGCGAGGCCGTCACGCCCACGGGCGCGGCGATCCTGGCCGCGTTCGCGGAGATCGGCGACCTGCCGGCGATCGTCCCGGCACGGGTGGGGTACGGGCTGGGGACTGCGAGCTGGCCGGACAGGCCGAACGTCCTGAGGATGACCTTCGGGACCGAGGTCTCCCGAGGCGGTCGCCCTCCGCCTTCCGCGGACGGCGACCCGCTGTGGGTCCTGGAGGCGAACCTCGACGACTGCCCCGGGCAGCTGGTGGCGCGCGCCATGGAGGCCTGCCTCGAGGCGGGAGCGCTCGACGCCTGGGCGGCGCCCGTCACCATGAAGAAGGGCCGGACCGGGATCCTGCTCGGGGCCCTGGCGCGCGAGGAGCGGCGCGCCGCGGTCTCGCGGGCCATCCTGCTCGAGACCACCACGCTCGGGGTCCGGCGCCACCGGGTGGAGCGCGACGAGCTCGAGCGCGAGGTGGTCCAGGTGGAGACGATGTACGGGGCGGTGGGCGTGAAGGTGGCGCGGCTGGAAGGGCGCGAGGTGGGCGCCCAGCCCGAGTACGAGGACTGCGCCGCTCGTGCCCGGGAGCGCGGCGTGCCGGTGAAGGAGGTGGCCGCAGCTGCGCTGGCGTCCCACAGGGGCCGGAGGACCGGCCCCGCGTGATACCATCCGCTCCGTCCGGAGCGACGGTGTCGAAGCAACGCGCGCGCAGCGAGAGGCGCCGGCCGGCGCGGAGCCGGACGGCGGGAGCCGTTCCGCCGCGCCGGCGATCGGCCGAGGCCGCCGAGGCGTTCCTCTGGGCGCCGGTGGCGACCGCGCTCCTCGTCGACGGCGTGGTGGCGGAAGCGAACGACGCCTTCGCCCGCGCCCTCGGCCTCTCGCGGGCCCGCCTGGCCGGCAGGCGCCTCGAGCAGATCCTGCCGCCCGACCAGGGCGAGTTGCCCACCCCCCGGGCCGGGGCGGTCCGCAGCTACCGCACCCACCTCGACGGCGTGCCGGCCCGCGTCGATCTCTGCGCCCCGCCGGCGCCCCGGGGCGGCCGGCACCTCGTCTCCGCCGTCCTCGTCCCGCAGCTCGCCGACGCCGACACCGCCGCCAGCCGCGCCCTCCTGGCGCTCTCCCGCGGGCTCGCCGAGGCCCGCACCGAGAAGGAGCTGGTCAAGGCGCTGGCGGGCGCGCTGGAGGTGCTCTTTCCGGGCCGCTGCTTCTGCATCCGCCTGGTCGATCCGAGCACGCTTGCGGCCACGGCGCTCCACGCGCGCGGGCGGCTCCGCCCGCAGGCCGGCGTGCGCCTCTCCCTGCGCACCGCCGCGGCCAGGCGCACGGGGCTCTCGGAGGCCGCCCTGGCCGAGGCCGGGATCCGGCTGACCGAGCGGGACGAGCCGCTCTTCGAGGGATGCGAGTCGGCCACGGCGGTGCCCCTGGCCGTGGGCGGCGCGCTCTTCGGCATCCTCGACCTGGAATACGAGCCGGGGGCACCCGGCGACCCGGAGGGCGACGCCCCGCTGCTCTACCAGCTGGCGAACCACGCCGCCCTGGGCATCCGAAACCTCCGCTCGCTCGAGGACGCCAACTACCTCAAGTCCTACCTGGAGGACCTGATCGAGCACGCCAACGCCCTCATCCTGGTGGTGAACCGCCACCGCGAGCTGATCGTGTGGAACGCCGCCCTGGTGAAGCTGACCGGGTTCTCGCGCGAGGACGTGGTGGGCGACGACGTGCTCGACCTGGTGCCGGCGGAGGAGCGGGCCCGCTTCGAGGCGGTCCTGCTCGATGGCTTCGACGAGGGGGGGCGGGGGGACGGCGTCGAGCTGCGCCTGAAGCGGCGGAGCGGCGGCGAGGTCCGGGTGGCCGTGAACACCGCCCCCATCCACGGCGCCTCGGGGGCGACCGAGGGCGTGATCGCCATCGGGCAGGACCTGACCCGGATCCGTTCCCTCGAGGCGGCGGCCGAGCACGCCGAGCGGCTCGCCGGCATCGGGCGGCTGGCGGCGGGGGTGGTCCACGAGCTCAACAACCCGCTCACCGCGGTGACGATGTACTCCGACGCCCTCCTCGAGAAGCTCACCTTCGCCGGGCACGAGCCCGCGGATCTCGACAAGCTGCGCGCCATCAAGGAGTCGGCGCTGCGCATCCAGCGGCTGGCCCGGGACCTCACCTCCTACGCCCGGCCCACCGGAGCGAGGACCGAGCCCTGCTCGCTGCCGGAGGTCATCGAGGAGGCGGAACGCATGGCGAAGCCCGCCCTGAAGGAGGGGAACGCCTCGGTGCGCCACCGCTTCGAGGAGGTGCCGGAGGTGGACGCGAACCGGGCCAGCCTGGTCCAGGTCTTCGTGAACCTCGTGACCAACGCGGCCCAGGCCATGAAGGAGGGGGGCGGCACCATCGACATCTTCGTGGCGAGCGACGGCGAACGGGTCCGCGCGGTGGTGGCCGACGACGGCACCGGGATGCCTCCCGAGGTGGAGAGGCGCCTGTTCGAGCCCTTCTTCACCACGCGCACCGGCCGCGGGATCGGCCTCGGGCTCCCCATCGTGCAGGGCATCCTCCGGCGCCACGGGGGAGCCATCGCGGTGGCCACCGCGCCCGACCGGGGCACCACCGTCACCGTGACCCTTCCGTTGAGCCGGGCGCGGTGAGCGTCAGGCCGGCAGGCGCAGCACGCCGTACCGCTCGAAGGCGGGCAGGACCGTGGAGATCGAGTAGCCCGACGGGTTCATGGGGATCCGGACGTCGCTGCCGTCGGACGCCTGGAACCGCGCCCGGCGCACGCCGCCCGCCACGTCGACGCCCAGGAACAGGGTGGTGCCCTGGGCGCGCTCGCCGCCCAGGGGGACGAGGTGCACGTCGAGCACGTCGCCCGACCGGTACAGCACCACCAGCATCCGGGCGCGGCCGACCACCCCCGCGGCGCGGCGCCCCCTGCCGAGGAGCGCTCCCAGCGCCTTCTCGAGGAGCTCCGGCTCGGGGGGCCCGCCGCCCGCATCCGGGGCGAGCGGCGGGAGCGCGGCCAGCATTCCGGATCCGACGCGCGCGCCGCCGGGCTTCCCGGCCGGCAGGAACGCCCCGGACGGACGGCCCGCCTCGTCGACCGCGCCGGGCTCGCCGAAGGCGAGCACCAGGCCGCCGGCCTCGAGGCGCCTCCGGATCTCGTCGGCCTCCCGGGGAGAGAGCGCCTGCGCGTCGGCGAGCACCAGCGTCGCGGCCGGCTCCGCGTCGGCGACGCGCAGCACCACCGGCGCCTGCACGTGGCGGGCGGCCAGGGCCTCCCCGGCGAGCTCCACCGCGCGCCGGTGGCGCCCGCCGCTCCACCGGTCGGACTCGGCGGAGTAGAACACGGCGCACTCGGCCACCGGGGTCTGCAGGGCGGGCGAGCGTCCCCGCGAGGCGAGGTGCCGGAAGAGGCGGCGAACGCCGGCGAGCCCTCCGGCGCCCGCGGGCTCGAGGCCGGCCAGGCCGATCCCCGCCGCGGCCGCGGTGCCGGCCAGATCGGGGCCGGCGGGAGCGCCCGCCGAAAGGGACATCGCGCCGGGCCTGCGCCCGAGCGCGGCGCGCAGCAGCCGGGCCAGCCCGATGCCCGTCGCACCGGGGGCGAGCGAGGCAGGGAAGGCCGCCGCGTCGAGGTGCCGGCAGGAGACGAGCTGCGCCGGCCCGAGCGCCTCGAAGCGGGCGGCGATCTCGAACGGTCGCCCGGCCGCGCGAGCGGCGTCCCGGGCGGTGCGCGCGTAGGCGGCCACCGCCCGCCACAGCTGGGCCTCGCGCAGCCGGACGAAGTCCCGGCCGAAGGGGAGCTGACCGAAGCCGACCGCCCCGGGCGACTGCGCCAGCGCCTCCCGGGCGAGGGAGAGGTAGTCGATAGGCTGGAAGTGGTCGCCGTACTCGCGGGCCAGCTGCCGCGCCAGGTCGCGCTGGCACTCGGCGCAGAACCCGGCCCCGAGCAGGCCGAGCGCGAGGGGAGCGTCGGGCCGGTCCAGCTCCACCCCGGAGAAGCCCGCGGCCAGGGTCCCCTGGATCGCCGTGGCCACGCGGGAACGGTGGCGCGCGGAGACGAGGCAGGCGCGGGGGACGCCCCCCAGGCCCGCCGGCGTGCCGTCGGCGGCCCGGCAGGCCTCCTCGGGGTCGCCGGCGCGGCCCGCCGGCACCTCGGCCAGCGCGCGCTCGAGCACCGCGGAGGGCAGCGGGAGGTCCGGAGCAGCCACCAGCGGGCCCGCCCCGAGAAGCTCGGCGGCGCGCGCCGCCTCCTCCGGGAGCGCGCCCGGGGCGAGACGGTAGGGAGTGAACGCGGCGTCCAGCGGCATCGGCGAGGTGAGGCAGGGTACGACGGGCTCCGCCGACCGGCAATCGCCGCCCGCCCCTGCGTCCTGGGCAGGCGGGGCCGCTCCCAAGGCGGGAGCGCGGAGAGCGGACGATGTCGGACGCGCGCCGCCGGGTGCGACAAGGTGTGAATCCAGTAGTTTGACGCCCTCGAAAACCCCGTGATAGGGGATCTTCGGTCGGGCGCGCGCGACCTCTCGCGCACCGCCCACGTCCGGAGGTCCCGTCGAGATGGGCGACATGTTCGGAACGCTGGCGAAGCACTACACCGAGGGTGGCTGGATGATGCACCCCATCCTCGTTTCCCTCGTGTTCGTGGTCGGCCTCGTGCTCGACCGCATCTTCGTCCTGTACGGGAAGGCCTCGCTCGACAAGGAGGTCTTCCTGCGCGGTCTCAAGAAGCACATCTACGCGGGCGACCTCGACAAGGCCATCAGCTACACGGCGCAGCAGAAGAAGACCCCGCTCACCTCCGTCATCAAGGCTGGCCTCATCAACGTCCCCAAGGGCGAGGCCGACGTGCAGGCGGCCATGGACGAGGCCACCCTGCGCGAGTCGCCCAAGATCGAGCGCCGCACGGGGTACCTGGCCATGCTCGGCAACGTGGCCACGCTGCTCGGCCTGCTCGGCACGATCGTGGGCCTCATCGGCGCCTTCGGCGCCGTGGCGAACGCGAACCCGGCCGACAAGGCGACCATCCTGGCCAGCTCCATCTCCGAGGCCATGAACTGCACCGCCTTCGGCCTCCTCACCGCCATCCCCGCCCTGGTGGCCTACTCGGTCCTCCAGGGCCGGACCCAGCACATGGTGGACGAGATCAACGAGACGGCCGTCGCCGTCCTGAACCTCATCGTGGCGAACAAGGACAAGATGAAGATGCCCGCCACGATCGCGGCGGACGAGGACTAGCCGGAAGCGAGATCGCCCGGAGAAAGGAGGTCGGCCATGGGCGGCGGCGGCATGCCCGAAGAGGGCGGCGGAGGAAAACGAAAGAAGAAGTCGCTCGACGCGGTCATCAACGTCGTCCCGGCGATCGACCTCCTCTCCTGCTGCATCACCTTCCTGCTCTACACGGCGGTCTGGACCCAGATCGCCCGGCTCCAGGTCCAGCAGCTGGGCGCCGGAGCGCCCGAGCCGGAGCCCACCGAGCAGCAGAAGACCATGATGGTGACGCTCGCCATGGGAGAGCGCGGCTTCAACCTGGCCACCTCGAGCGGCACCTCCATCGAGATCCCGGCTCTCGGACGCGGCGGCGACGGGACGATCCAGTTCGACCTGCGGGTGCTCGGCGAGAAGCTGAAGCAGCTCAAGAACGACCATCCGGATCAGGCCGCCATCACGGTGTCGGCCGAGGACGTGGTTTCCTACGGAGACCTGGTGCAGGTCATCGACGCGTGCCTGGCGGCGGGGCTCGTGGCGGTGTCGGTCACCGGGGTCTAGAGCCTCCCCATGCCCATCGTCCCGCCCGGCAAGCGCCCCGCCCCGAGGTTCCTGCGCTCGAAGGTCTTCGGCGGGAAGATGATGAAGGGCCGCCGGGGCGTGAACGCCGAGCTGAACGTCGTGCCCATGGTGGACATGATGACGATGCTCGTCATCTTCCTCCTGCAGCAGTTCTCCGCCACCGGCGAGATCATCTTCATGCAGAAGGACATCAAGCTGCCGGAGGCGAGCCACGGGCAGATGATCGAGATGGCGCCGGTGGTGGCGATCAACGCCACCGAGATCGCCGTGACCGGCCAGAAGGTGGCCGAGATCTCGGATCTGGAGTCGGACGCCGGGTACCTGAACATCCCGGCGCTCGAGGAGCGGCTGCGGGACGAGAAGAAGCGCTGGGACTTCATCCACCAGAACGACCCGAGCCAGAAGTGGGATGGGCTCGTGAACATCCAGGCGGACAGGAAGGTCTCGTTCCGGATCGTGAAGCGCGTGATGTACTCCTGCGGCGTGGCTGGCTACTTCACCATCAACTTCGCCGCCCTGGACGCCGGCTCCGGCATGGCCGCCGCGGTGCCGGGCGGCTCGCCCGAGTCGGGCTAGCGCGAGCGTGGCGCGGGCTCGCCGCGCCGGCGGCGTGCGCGGCCGGGCGCCCCTTGCCAACGGCCCGACCGCTCCGTAGTATGCGTCGCTTTCCGCCGGGGTCGGCGGCGGAGCGATTGCTCGCAAGTGGCCGATCCGTCACGGATTTCTCGAATCCCGGAGGGGTGTCCGCCCCATGAACCTGACCGGCATGCTCACGTCGCTCGTCCTCGCCGCGGAGAAGGGCCACGGCGGCGAGGCCAACCTGATCCTTCCCGATCTGGCCAGCGAGACGTTCCTGGGGATGAGCGGGTGGTCGCTGCTCGCCATCGGCCTCGCCGTCTCGGCCGCCGGGCTCGTCTTCGGCCTGGTGGCGGCGAAGCAGCTCGAGGCGCTCCCCGTGCACGCCGCCATGCGGGACATCTCGGAGCTCATCTACGCGACCGCCAAGACCTACCTCGGGACCCAGGGCAAGTTCATCGCCGTCCTGTGGGCCTTCATCGCGGTCATCATCGTCGCCTACTTCGGCTTCCTCACCACCGGGCCGGACGGCGGCCAGGGGATGGGCGCGGGGCGCGTCCTCGTCATCCTGGCATTCAGCCTGGTGGGCATCCTCGGCTCCTCCGGGGTGGCCTGGTTCGGCATCCGGGTGAACACCTACGCGAACTCCCGCTCGGCGTTCGCCTCGCTCGCCGGCCGGCCCTTCCCCACCTACGCCATCCCCCTCAAGGCGGGCATGTCGATCGGTACGATGCTCATCAGCGTCGAGCTGCTCATCATGCTCTTCATCCTGCTCTTCGTGCCGTACGACCTGGCCGGGCCCTGCTTCATCGGGTTCGCCATCGGCGAGTCGCTGGGCGCCTCCGCGCTCCGCATCGCCGGCGGCATCTTCACGAAGATCGCCGACATCGGCTCGGACCTCATGAAGATCGTCTTCAAGATCAAGGAGGACGACGCCCGCAACCCCGGCGTGATCGCCGACTGCACCGGCGACAACGCGGGCGACTCGGTGGGTCCCTCCGCGGACGGCTTCGAGACCTACGGCGTGACCGGCGTCGCGCTCATCAGCTTCATCCTGCTCGCCATCGCCAAGCCGGACGTGCAGGTCCAGCTCCTCGTCTGGATCTTCGCGATGCGCATCATGATGGTCATCGCGTCGGTCGGCTCGTACTGGATCAACGAGGCCTGGGCCTCCGCCCGGTACAAGACCGCCGACCGGATGAACTTCGAGCACCCGCTCACCACGCTCGTCTGGCTCACCTCGCTCGTCTCGGTCGCCCTCACCTACCTCGTCTCCTGGCTGCTCGTCTCCGACCTGGGCGACGGCTCGCTCTGGTGGAAGCTCGCCACCATCATCACCTGCGGGACGCTGGCCGGCGCCATCATCCCGGAGATGATCAAGGTCTTCACCTCGATGCAGTCGCGCCACGTGAGGGAGATCGTCACGGCCTCCCGCGAGGGAGGCCCCTCGCTGAACGTCCTCGCCGGCCTCACCGCCGGGAACTTCTCCGCCTTCTGGATGGGGCTCGTCATCATCGCGCTGATGGGCGCGGGCTACGGCGTCTCGACGCTCGGGCTCGGAAGCGTGATGATGGCCCCGGCGATCTTCGCGTTCGGCCTCATCGCCTTCGGCTTCCTGGGCATGGGCCCGGTCACCATCGCGGTCGACTCCTACGGCCCGGTCACCGACAACGCCCAGTCGGTCTACGAGCTGTCGCTCATCGAGAGCGTCAAGGACGTGAAGGCGCAGGTGAAGAAGGAGTTCGGCTTCGAGCCGAACTTCGACGTGGCCAAGCAGTTCCTCGAGGAGAACGACGGGGCGGGCAACACCTTCAAGGCCACCGCCAAGCCGGTCCTCATCGGGACCGCCGTGGTCGGCGCCACCACCATGATCTTCTCCATCATCGTGGTGCTCACCAGCGGCCTCACCGCGAACGTCGACAAGCTCTCCATCCTGAACCCCCTCTTCCTGCTGGGCCTCGTCATGGGCGGCGCGGTGATCTACTGGTTCAGCGG
>DATIUR010000306.1:0-5073 GCA_035466675.1 Anaeromyxobacteraceae bacterium
TGTCCCCGAGGTGGAAGTCGGCCGCGCCGTACAGGAGGTCGAGGTCGTCCTTCCCGCGGCCGAGCGCGCGCTCGTATGCCTCGAGCGCCTCCCCGGTCCGCCCCAGCGCGGCGAGGGCCGCGGCCCGGGTGTGGAGCGCCGGCACCGAGCGCCCGTCGCGCGCCAGCGCCTCGTCGGCGCGGGCCAGCGCCTCCTCGAACTCCTCGGCCTCGAAGGCCTCGCCGGCGGCCTCGACCAGCTCCTCCACCTCGGGGTCTTCCCGCCTCGCCATGGCCGGACGAGTGAACGGCCCGGCGCACGCCCTGTCAACGCGGCCCCTCCCGGGCTCGCTTGACCGGCCCCGGCCCACGGTTATCTTAGCAGCCGCCAGCGCGGACTGCCAAGCCCGTCCGTGCCACAACTTACCGAAACTACGAAGGTTAATCCGAAAGGAGCCGTTCGCATGCCAGCCAAGGAGATCGTGTTCCACCAGGGCGCCCGCGAGGCGATCCTCCGCGGGGTCCAGACCCTCGCCGAGGCGGTCGCCGTCACCCTCGGCCCCAAGGGCCGAAACGTCGTCATCGAGAAGAGCTGGGGCTCGCCCACCATCACCAAGGACGGGGTGACGGTGGCCAAGGAGATCGAGCTCGAGCCCCGCTTCGAGAACATGGGCGCCCAGATGGTCCGCGAGGTGGCCGCCCAGACCTCGGACAAGGCGGGCGACGGCACCACCACCGCCACCATCCTCGCCCGCGCCATCTACGAGGAGGGCATGAAGCTCGTGGCGGCCGGCCACAACCCCATGGACCTCAAGCGCGGCATCGACAAGGCGGTCGAGGCCATCGTGGCGGATCTCAAGAAGATGTCGAAGGCGACCCAGGGCAAGAAGGAGATCACCCAGGTCGGCACCATCTCGGCGAACGGCGACGAGACCATCGGCAACATCATCGCCGAGGCCATGGAGAAGGTGGGCAAGGAGGGCGTCATCACGGTCGAGGAGGCGAAGGGGCTCGAGACCACGCTCGAGGTGGTGGAGGGCATGCAGTTCGACCGCGGCTACGTCTCGCCCTACTTCGTCACCAACCCCGACCGGATGGAGGCGGTCCTGGAGGACCCGTACCTCCTCGTCACCGAGAAGAAGATCTCGGCCATGGCCGACCTCATCCCGGTGCTCGAGCAGGTGGCCCGCTCCGGGAAGCCCCTCCTCATCGTGGCCGAGGACCTGGAGGGCGAGGCGCTGGCCACGCTGGTGGTGAACAAGCTCCGCGGCACGCTCCACGTCTGCGGCGTCAAGGCGCCCGGCTTCGGCGACCGCCGCAAGGAGATGCTGAAGGACATCGCCACCCTCACCGGCGCCGAGGTGGTGGCCGAGGAGCTGGGCATCAAGCTCGAGCAGATCAAGCTCGAGCACCTGGGCCGCGCCAAGCGCATCACGGTGGACAAGGACAACACCACCATCGTGGACGGCGAGGGCAAGAAGGCCGACATCGAGGCGCGCATCAAGCAGATCCGCGCCCAGATCGAGGAGACCACCAGCGACTACGACAAGGAGAAGCTGCAGGAGCGGCTCGCCAAGATCGTGGGCGGCGTGGCCGTCATCAACGTGGGCGCCGCCACCGAGACCGAGATGAAGGAGAAGAAGGCCCGGGTGGAGGACGCGCTGCACGCCACCCGCGCCGCGGTCGAGGAGGGCATCGTGGCCGGCGGGGGCGTCGCCTACCTCCGCTGCCTGCCCGCCCTGAAGGGGATCAAGGCCGCCGAGGGCTCGGATGAGCAGTGGGGCGTCGAGGTGGTCCGCAAGGCGCTCGAGCACCCGGCCCGGCGGATCGCCGAGAACGCGGGCTGGGAGGGGGCGGTGGTGATCTCCAGGATCCTGGAAGGGACGGGCGCCTTCGGCTTCAACGCCGCCACCGAGGTCTACGAGGATCTGGAGAAGGCAGGCGTCATCGACCCGACCAAGGTGGAGCGGACCGCCCTCCAGAACGCCGCGTCGGTGGCGAGCCTGCTCCTCACCACCGAGGCGATGGTGGCCGAGAAGCCCAGGAAGAAGAAGGGCGGCGGGGCCGGCGCCGGGGCGGGCGGCGGCGGGATGGGCGACATGGAGGACATGGAGTACTAGGCGGCGTAACCCCTCGAAATCCGGGCCGACGCGCCGCGGCATTGCCCGCGTCAGGCGCCGGGGCTAGAGTGTAGGTGTGGGCAGAAGGCCGGGTCGGCCTCTGCCGGTGACGAGGGCAGCCGCTATTACGCGCTGGGACGGGCGGAAACCGGAAGTCGTCGTCAGCGGGGCCAGGTCGAGAGACCTGGCCCCGCAATCTTTTCCGGGACTGCTTCGGAGCCTCGTCAGCCCCGCCGGCCGCCTGCCGGCGCCGTCGCCGGGACCGGAGGCGGCGCCCCCTCTCGCTCCCCCGGGGGGATGGGGGGAAGGTCGTGCGAGGCGATGTAGACGACGTTCCGGGTGGTCCGCTTGCCCCGGTACATGGCGCGGTCGGCCAGGTCCAGGATCTCGGCGCGGTCCCGGGCGTGCTCGGGGAAGCTGGCCAGGCCGATCGAGGCCGTGATCCGGACCCGGTGCCCCTCCCGGGAGAGGAACCGGTGGTCCTCGATGGCCCGGCGGATGCGCTCCGCCACCTTGAGCCCGCCGCCGGAGTCGATGCCGACCAGGATCACCACGTACTCGTCGCCGCCGTAGCGGGCGACCACGTCCTCCTCCCGCACGCAGGAGCGGAGCACGCGCCCCACCTCCACGAGCAGGCGCGAGCCGGCCAGGTGTCCGTGCTCGTCGTTCACGAGCTTGAAGTGGTCGAGGTCCAGGAACAGGAGCGAGAAGGGCCGGCCCCCCTGCATCTCGCGGCCGAGGGACAGCTCGAGGAAGCGGGTGTTGTAGAGGTGGGTGAGGTCGTCCACGTAGGCGAGCGCCTCGACCTGCCGGAGCCGCCCCAGGTTCTTGAGCGCGAGCCCGACGTGCCGGCACAGGAAGGCCGCCCCCTCCGCCTGCTTGGCGGTGAGGTCGCGGTCGGCCGCGACGACCGCGGCGCCGAGCACGGTCTCGTCGTCCACCACCGGGAGGAGCAGGGCGCGCCTGCCGTCCGCGGGGAGCCGCAGCGCCACCGGCGCCTCGCGCCCGAGCCCCGCCAGCGCTCCCCGGGCCGTCTCCAGCAGCGTCGCCGCCTCTTCCGCGGCCAGCCCGTGCGCGCCGGAGAGGACGAACAGCCCCTCGCTGGTCCGCTCGAACAGCGCCGCCGACGCGCTCTCGCACTCCGCCGCGACCGCGGCGAGCGCCATCGGGACGATCTTGTCGCGGTCGAGCGAGACCGCGATGCGCTGGCAGGTCTCGAACAGCTTGAGGTGGGCGCGGAGCGCCTCGTTCTCCCGGAGCAGGGCCCGGTTGGACAGGCACCGCTCCACCGCCAGCTGGAGCGCCTCGGGGGTCACCGGCTTCACCAGGTAGTCCGAGGCGCCCGACTTCATGGCGCGCACTGCCGGACCGACCTCGTCGAGGGCGGTGATGACGATCACCTCGAGGTTCGAGTCGATCTGCTTGGCGGCGCCGAGCAGCTCGAGCCCGTCCCTCGACCCCGGCAGGATCACGTCCGTGAGCATGGCGTCGAAGTGCCGCTGGGCGAGCTGCACCAGGGCCGCCTCGGCCCCGTCCGCCACCTCGACGTCGTACCCCGCCGCGCGCAGGTAGTCCGCGTACAGCGTCCGCGCGAACCGCTCGTCGTCCACGAGGAGAACCGCGGAGGGCATCCTCCTTCTTGTATCATGCGCGGGTGGCGTCTCTCCCCTCCGAGCGCAAGGCGCTCCTCTTCTCGGCGGGGGGGGTGCGCCTCGCCCTCCGGCTCGCGCACATCCGCGAGATCGTGAACGCCGCACCGGACGCGGCCGAGGTGCGGGCCCGCGGCGAGAGCCTGCCCGCCGTCTCGGTGGCCGCCGCGCTCGGGCTGCCGGAGGGCCCGGCTCCCTACGCGCTGCTGGTGGACCGGGCCGCGCTCCGCGCCGAGGCGCTGCACGGGATCGTGGACCTGGCCGAGGCCGAGGTGTTCCAGCTTCCGGCGCGCACCACCCTGCCGAGCCCCGCGCCCTTCGTCGGGGCGGTGGTGTGGAAGGGCGCGATCGCGCTCGAGCTGGCGCCCTCGGCCGTCGCCTCGCCGCCCGCGCCGGCGGCGGAGGAGCCGCCGCCGCCCGCCGGGGACGGTCCGCCGGCCGAGCGCGAGTTCCTCTTCGCGCGGGCGGGGCGCACCTACGGCGTCCCGCTCCCGCTGCTCCTCCAGGTCCTGGAGGGCCCGCGCGTCGCCCCGGTCCCCCTCGCGCCGCCGTCGCACCGCGGGCTCGTCTACCACGGCCGCGCCATCCACCCGGTCCTGGACGTGGCGGTGCGCTACGGCCACGCCGGCGGGCCGGACGGGAAGAGCGTCCTCCTCCTCGACGCGGGCGGCTCCGGCGTCGGGGTCCTGGCGGACCGGGTGCTCGGCTTGGGCGAGGCGACCGTCGACGTGGTGCGGCCGCCCTGGGACGCGCTCTGGTGAGCGCCTCGCGGGCGCGCCGGACGGCCCGGAAATCCCCGGAAATCTTGACATTCGCGCGATCGGGGCGGTAGTGGTAGCGGTCACCTCTCCCGCGGAACCCCAATGCCCAAGAACCTCCTTCTCGCGGACGACTCGATCACGATCCAGAAGGTCGTGGGGATCACCTTCGCGAACGAGGACTACAAGGTCACCGCGGTCGACAACGGCGAGGCCGCCATCGTCAAGGCGCGCGAGATGAAGCCGGACGTCATCCTCGCCGACGTCGTCATGCCGCGGAAGAACGGGTACGAGGTCTGCGAGGCGGTGAAGAACGATCCTTCCCTGAAGCACATCCCGGTCCTGCTCCTCTCCGGCACCTTCGAGGCCTTCGACGAGGCGCGCGCCCGCGGCGCGAAGGCGGACGGGCACATCGCCAAGCCGTTCGAGAGCGCCGCCCTCATCTCCCGGGTGAAGGAGCTGGTGGAGGGCAAGGCGCCCGCCGCCGCGGCGGCAGCGCCTCGTCCGGCCGCAGCCGCGCCGGTCGCGCCCGCCCCGCCGCGCCCGGTCGGTCCCGCCGGGCCCGCCC
>DATIUR010000307.1:0-3522 GCA_035466675.1 Anaeromyxobacteraceae bacterium
GAACCGCTCGAACGCGGCCACCGCGGGAAGGGCCAGGAACGGCAGCGCCGGCACGAGGTAGCGGGGCCCCACCGCCCAGCCGCCGTGCCAGCCGTTGAAGGTGGTCACGAACAGGAGGAACACGGCGGCGATCGAGAGCGCCAGGAGGATCTCCGCCCGGCGCTCCCCCCGCCGCCACCAGCGGACGCAGCCGAACGCCCCGAGCAGGAGGGCGGGGGAGCCGACCAGGAGGCCGCGGAACGGCGACACGAGCACGGCGGGCAGCACGGCCAGGTCCGGGGCCAGGAAGACGCCCAGGAACGCCGACGCGCCCGACCGGAAGGCCGGGTTCTCGTGCGCGTAGGCCGTGGTGAACGGCGACCCGAAGCAGGCGGCGTGGTACGCGCCGAGGAGGAGGAGGGGGGCGAGAGCGCCGAGCGCGTACCAGATCCAGGCGCGCCGGCGGCGCACCGCCAGGACGAGGTACGCGCCGAGGAGGACCACCGCCGCCGCCGCCACGTAGTTCGCGACCGCCGCGAACCCCGCCGAGGCTCCGGCCAGGAGCGGGCGGACCCTCGCGCCCTCCGCCGCGGGCACGCCGCCGGGCGGGGCGGCCCCCAGCCCCGCGAGGAGGTGGAAAGAAGCGAGCAGGGCCACCGCCACCAGGTCGTGCTCGAAGAGGCCCGTGGCGTACGGGAAGAACGGGGTGCCGAAGGCGAAGACGAGCGTCGCTCCGAGCGCCTCGGGCGCCCGGCCGCCGGAGAGCCGGATCGCGAGCCGGAAGAAGAGGACGCAGCCCAGGGCCGAGATCAGGCCGACGCTGAGCGCCGACGTGAGCCAGGCGTTCACGGTGAGCGTCCTCCAGGCGTCCGGGTCCGCGCCCGCCGCGCGCTCCAGCGCGTGGAGGAGGAAGTAGGCGGGCACGGCGGCGAGGGATCCGCCCGGCGCCTTCGCCGGGTGGAACCGGCCGGCGTGGAACGAGAGGTCTCCCGTGCAAGCCACCCGCTCCGGCTCCACCGGCACGACCTCGGGGCCCGGACCCGGATCCGCCGCGCCGCCGAGCGGGACGAGCGTGCCGCCCGGGCCGCGCCACCCGAGGGCGTAGCTCCGCCCGTCCAGGGCGAACCGGGCGTCCCGCACGGGAGCCCGGACGAGGTCCGGGCCGCCCGCGGCGGGGCGGGCGGCGTAGACGAGGAAGGAGTCGACGGAGAACGTCCCCTCCTCGACGATGGCGCGCACCATCGCGAACCGCGCGTTCTGGTTCCAGCCGCCGCCCATGTGGAACCAGGCGTACGCCACGAACGCGATCGCGCCCACGATCGCCTCGATCTGGGAGAGCCGCGGCACCGGGGCGCAGAGGATACCGCGGCCGGCGAAGGCGAAGGAAGCTTCGCGGGGCGCCGTCCCGCCATGGCAAGATGCGCGCCCGAGTGACCGAGCCGATCTCGCCCAGGTCCGCCCCGGCGGCGGAGGCGCCGGGCCCGCCCCGGCGCGCCCCCCCGGCCTGGGCCGTGGCGGCCGCGCTCTCCCTGCTCGTCCTGGCCGTGTTCGAGCCGGCGCGCCGCTTCGGCTTCGTGAACCTGGACGACCAACAGTACGTCTACGAGAACGCGACCGTGCGCCGCGGCCTCACCTGGGAGGGCGTGGTCCGTGCGTTCACCACGACCACCGCGGCCAACTGGCACCCGCTCACCATGCTCTCGCACATGGCGGACGTGTCGCTCTTCGGCCTCGACGCGGGATGGCACCACCTCGTGAACGTGCTCCTGCACGCGGCGAACGCGATCCTGCTCTTCCTGTTCCTCCGCGCCGCCACCACCTCGACCTGGCGGAGCGCCGCCGCGGCCGCCCTCTTCGCGGTCCACCCCCTCCACGTCGAGTCGGTGGCCTGGGTGAGCGAGCGCAAGGACGTCCTCTCCACGCTCTTCCTCTTCGCCTCGCTCCGGGCGTACGTTGCCTACGCGCGCCGTCCGCGACCGGCGGCGTGGGCGGCCGTGGCGGGGACGTTCGTCCTGGGGCTGCTCTCGAAGCCCATGGTGGTGACGCTCCCCTTCCTGCTGCTCCTCCTCGACCGGTGGCCGCTGCGCCGGAGCGGCTGGCGGCGGCTCGTCGCCGAGAAGCTGCCGCTCTTCGCGCTCGCAGCCCTCTCGTCGCTCGTCACCTGGAGGGCCCAGGTGGCCGGGAAGGCCGCCTCGGCGCTCGTCCAGCTCCGGCTCGGCGACCGGATCGAGAACGCGATCGTCTCGTACGCCGCCTACCTCCGCCAGACGGTCTGGCCCTCCAGGCTCGCCTCGATGGTCCCGCACCCGGTCTTCTCCGACCTGGAGGTGCCGGCCTGGACCGTGGCCGGCTCGGCGGCCCTGCTCGCCGCCCTCACCTGGGGAGCGCTCCGCGAGCGCGCGCGTCGCCCCTTCCTGGCGGTCGGCTGGCTCTGGTACCTGGGGACCCTGGTGCCCGTCATCGGGCTCGTGCAGGTGGGCGTGCAGGCGCGCGCCGACCGGTACACCTACGTGCCCCTGGTGGGCGTCTTCGTGGCGCTGGCCTGGCTCGCCGCGGAGGTGGCCGGCTCGCGCCCGGCCTGGCGGCGCGCCGCGGCGGCGGCGGCCGCCTCCGCGCTGCTGGCGCTCTCGACGGCGGCGCGGCGGCAGGTCTGGACCTGGCGCGACAGCGAGACGCTGCACCGCCACGCCCTCCGGCACACCGAGCGGAACTGGCAGGCCTGGAACGGCCTCGGCGGCGCGCTCTCCGAGACCGAGCGCGTGGAGGAGGCCATCCGCGCCTACCAGGAGTCGGTCCGCATCCGGCCGGAGTTCCCGCTCCCCTGGAACGGGATCGGCGCGCAGTACGGGCGGCTCGGCCAGCACCAGCTCGCGCTGGGGGCGCTCGAGCAGGCCATCCGGCTCGACCCCGCCTACGCCGACGCCTGGTACAACCTCGGCACCGCGCTCGCGAACCTGGGGCGGCCCTCCGAGGCCGCGCCCTGCCTTCGGCGCGCGGTGGAGCTCGCGCCGGAGCACGCCCGCGCCTGGTACAACCTGGGCATGGTGAGCCTGGTGCTCGGCGATCCCTCCGGCGCGGCCGAGAGCCTCGAGCGGCTGCGGCGGATCGCCCCGGACGAGGCGGCCGACCTGGCCGCCCGCATGCGGCCGGTGGGGCCCTGACGCGGTCACCCCGCCCGAGCCCGGCGGCGCGGACGGGCCCGGGCCCGCGCGCCGGCTCGCCTACCGCGCCCCGAGGCGAGCGCGAAGATCCGCCGCCGCCGCCGGGTCCAGCGCGTCGAGGCGCGCGGCCGCCTCGAGCGCCACGCCGCGCGCGCCGAGGGAGGCCTGCACGAGGCCGAGCCGGTACAGGACGTCGGCGTCGCCGGGATCGAGGCGGAGCGCCTCGCGGAAGGGGGCCACCGCCTCGGCGGGGCGGCCGGTCCTCGCCAGGAAGACCCCCAGGTTCCGCCAGGCCACCGGGCTCGACGGGTCGGCGCGGGCCGCGGCCTCGAAGGCCCGCGCCGCCTCGGCGGTGCGCCCGGCGGCCTGGTACAGGGCCGCC
>DATIUR010000308.1:0-10900 GCA_035466675.1 Anaeromyxobacteraceae bacterium
CGCGGCTCCACCGCGGAGTAGGGGGGCGAGGCCATGCGCGCGGCCCTCCGCACGTCGATCCGCCTCGCGGCGCTGCTCCTGGCCGCCGCGGGGTGTGGCCGGTCCCCGGTGAACGTCGAGTCGGTGCAGGCGGCGCCCGGCGCGCTGGGCGGGCCCCTGCGCGAGGCCGGCCTCGATCCGGCGGCGCTGGAGGGGGCGGCGCGCGACGCGCTGGGCCGAGCCGGGTTCCGGCTGGGCACCGGGGGAAAGCGGTCCTACCGGGCGCGGGTGGACGTGCTGGCGGTCCGCGTCGTCCCCGGGGGCGGGCGGCCGCGCGTGGAGGTCGCGCTCGCCATCGAGCTCGCACCGCTGCGGGCAGGGGATGCCCTCCTGGCGCAGAAGGGGGTGGCGGAGTCGCCCCTGACCGGATCGCCGGACCGCGCCTGGAAGGCCGCGGTGGAGGCGGCGGCCACCGCGGCGGCCGAGGGGCTGTGGCTCGTCCTGGCCGAGCAGCGCAAGGGCGAGGACCAGCTCCTGGCCGATCTCTCCTCGAAGGACGCCCGGGTGCGCGAGCAGGCGGTGCGGATCCTGGGGGAGCGGGGCGCGGTCGGGGCCGTGCCGGCCCTGGTGGCGCGGCTCGAGGACGAGGACCCCGAGGTGGTCCACCGGGCGGTGGGCGCGCTGGCGCAGATCGGGGACCGGCGGGCGGTGAAGCCGCTCATCGTCCTGGCGCGCGGCGGGGAGGCGCCGCAGACGGCCCGGCTGGCCCGGATCATCGGCGACATCGGCGGGCCGGAGGCCGAGGGCTACCTCCTCACGCTCGAGTCGGGCCACCCCGACGCCCGGGTCCGGCGGGCCGCGCGCGAGGCGCTGGCCGAGATGGAGGCCCGGGCGGATGGGACCTCCTCGGCGCGGTGACGGTCCCCCCGGGCCCCGATTCGAGGGTAAGATGCGTCCACCCATGCACCGGAGCACGCTCGCCCTCGCCGGGCTCGCCCTCGCCTGCGCCCACGGACCGGCCGCACCCTCGCGCACGGCCTCCCCGGCCGACTTCTACCCGCTCGCCGTGGGGAACCAGTGGGTCTTCGTGGACCAGTCGCCGTCGCTCCCGCAGGCCAGCCGGGGCCGGACGCGCACGGTCCGGATCGTGTCGCGCGACGCCGACGGCTACTTCGTGGACAGCGAGCGCGGGGCGCTGCGGGCCGACCCCGACTGCCTGCACGACCGGGACCGCAGGCTCCTGTGCGCGCCCATCGAGGTGGGGCGGACCTGGGCCTCGGTCGTCTCGGTGAGCTCCACCGAGCGGTACGAGATCGCCGCCGTGGGCGAGACCGTGGAGACGCCGGCCGGACGGTTCGACCGGTGCGTGCGCGTCCGGGCCACCAACCGCGCCGGCCCCGGGGCGCAGATCGTCCTCGAGACCACCTACGCGCCCGGGGTCGGACCGGTGCGGATCGAGACCTTCGCGGTGGTGGGCGCGGCGGCCACCCCCCAGGTGCGGGCGGTGCTCGCCTCCTACCGGCTGGAGGGACGATGAGCCTCCGGGACGTGGGGATCGGGATCGCCGGTTTCGGCACGGTCGGCGGAGGGGTCCTGTCGATCCTGAAGCGGCACGCCGACGACATCGAGGCTCGCCTGGGCGCGCGCATCCGGGTGCGCCGGATCGTGCTCCGCGACGTGGACAAGACGCGGCCCATCGACGTGGATCGGGCGCTGCTCTCCACCCGGATGCAGGACCTGCTCGACGACCCGGAGATCGCGGTGGTGGTGGAGCTGATCGGGGGCGTCGAGCAGCCGTTCGAGCTGGTCACCGGGGCGCTCTCGCGGGGCAAGCACGTGGTGACCGCCAACAAGGCCCTGCTGGCGACGCGGGGGGAGGAGATCTTCCGCCTGGCGCGCGAGAAGGGCGTGGACCTCTACTACGAGGCGGCGGTGTGCGGCGGCGTCCCCATCATCCGCACCCTGCGGGAGGCGCTCGCCTCCGACCGGATCAACGCGCTGCACGGGATCGTGAACGGGACCACCAACTTCATCCTGTCCGCCATGGCCGAGAAGGGCGAGCCCATCGAGACGGCCCTGGCCGAGGCGCAGCGGCTCGGCTACGCGGAGGCGGACCCGACGCTGGACGTGTCGGGGGGCGACGCCGCCCAGAAGCTGTGCCTGCTCGCCGAGCTGGCCTTCGGAGCCCGGATCGCGCCGCAGGACGTGCTCACCGAGGGGATCATGGGGATCCACCCGGAGGACCTCCGCTGGGGCCGGGAGTTCGGGTACGCGCTGAAGCTCCTGGCCGTGGCGCGGCGGGTGGAGGGCGCGCCGGACCAGATCGAGGCGCGCGTCCACCCGGCCTTCATCCCGGCCGGCTCGCTCCTGGCCGGCGTCCGGGGCGCCTTCAACGCGGTGGTCCTGAACTCGGAGGCGCTCGGTCCCTCCATGCTCTTCGGGCAGGGCGCCGGGGCCATGCCCACCGGCAGCGCGGTGGTCTCGGACATCATCGACCTCTCCCGCAACATCGTGTCGGGGAGCCCCGGGCGGGTGCCGCTCCCGCCGGCCCGGCCGCTGGTGGCGCTCCGGCCGCACGGCGACGTGCGGTGCGCCTACTACCTCAACTTCTCGGTCAAGGACGAGCCGGGCGTCCTGGCCCGGATCGCGAGCGCCCTGGCGGCGCGGCGGATCTCCATCGCCGCGGTCCAGCAGCGCGAGCAGAACGACCAGGGCAAGCCCGTCCCGCTCGTGATCGTGACCCACCAGGCGCGGGAGGCCGACCTGCGCGGCGCCATCGCCGACGTGGACGGCATGCCGTCCACCCTGGCGCCCACGCGCCTCATCCGGATCGAGGCCGTGTAGCGGCGCCGGGCCGGGAGCCCCGATGGTCGAGACCTGCGTCCGGGTGATCTACGGCGACACCGACCAGGCCGGCATCGTCTACTACGCCAACTACCTGCGGTACTTCGAGGCGGGGCGCACCGAGTTCATCCGCGCCAAGGGCCTGCGCTACCGGGACTTCGAGGAGCGCTACGGCCTGCTCCTGCCGGTGGCCGAGGCGAAGGTCACCTACCGCGCCCCGGCCCGCTACGACGACCTGCTCACGGTCGAGACCACGCTGGTCGAGGCGCGGAGGGCCTCGGCCCGCTTCGAGTACCGGATCGTGCGCGACGGGGAGGTGGTCGCCGTCGGCCACACCATCCACGCCTGCGTGGGCTCCGACGGCCGCGTCCGCCGGCTGCCGGGGGACCTCCTGGAGCGGCTCGCGGCCGGGGAGCCGGCCGCGGAGCGCGGGCGGGAGGGCTAGCGATGGACCGCAACCTCGCCCTCGAGGTGGTGCGGGTCACCGAGGCCACCGCCCTCGCCTCGGCCCGCTTCATGGGGCGCGGCGACCGGGCCACCGCCGACCGCGCCGCGGCGGAGGCCATGCGCCGGGCCTTCCAGGACATCGCCGTGAACGCGGAGGTGGTCATCGGGCAGGGGGAGGAGCGCGCGCCCGTGCTGCACGCGGGCGACCGGGTGGGCCGCGGCCGCGACGGGGACGTCGAGATCGAGGTGGCCGTCGATCCCCTGGAGGGGACGACCCTGTGCGCCCAGGGCGCCCCCGGCGCCATGAGCGTCATCGCCATGGGGGAGAAGGGACGGCTCCTGCGGCCCCCCGAGACCGACCTGGAGAAGATCGTGGTCGGCCCCGGGGCGAAGGGCGTGGTGGACCTCGGCAAGCCCGTCTCGGAGAACCTGCGCCGGATCGCCGACGCCCTGGGGAAGTACCTGGAGGACCTCACCGTGGTGGTCCTCGACCAGCCCCGCCACGAGCCGCTCCTCGAGGAGGTGCGGCGGGCCGGCGCGCGCATCAAGCTCATCCAGGGCGGGGGCGTGGCCGGCTCCCTGGCCACCTGCTTCCCCGAGACCGGGGTGGACGTGCTCGTCGGGGTGGGGGGAGCGTCCGAGGGCGTGGTCACCGCGGCGGCCGTCCGCTGCGCGGGGGGCGACTTGCAGGCGCGGTTCCGGTTCCGCAGCGACGCCGAGCGCGACGGAGCCCGCGCCAGCGGCCTGCGCGAGCCGGCGCGGATCCTCTCGGCGGAGGACCTGGCGGGCGGGAGCGTGATGTTCGCCGCCACCGGCGTGACGAACGGCGACATCCTGAAGGGCGTGAGGTTCACGGGCCAGGGCGCGCGCACGCCTTCCGTGGTGATGCGCTCCCGGACGGGGACCGTCCGCTTCATCGAGACCGTGCACCGGTTCCAGCGGTTTCCCGACTACGGGTGGTGACCCATGTCCTCGGAGACGAAGGAGATCGTGATCGCGGCGCCCGTCGAGAAGCTCTACGGCGTCATCGTCGACTACCTCCGCTACCCGGAGTTCGTGCCGGGGATCCGCTCCTGCAAGGTTCGCGACGCGGGCGCGGAGAAGCACGTGGAGTACGAGCTCGACCTCGGCGTGAAGACCATCCGCTACACCCTCCGCATGCTCGAGGTGCGGCCCCGGCAGGTCTCCTGGTCCCTCGTGAAGGGCGACTGGATGAAGGCGTCGAACGGCTCCTGGGAGCTCACGCCCGAGGGAGAGTCCACCCGCGCCCGGTACTCCGTGGAGGTGGTGGTGGCGAGGCCCCCGCTCGTGCCGCAGGCGCTCGTGGACCGGGTCTCGGAGGAGCTGACCCGCGTCTCGCTGCCGCGCACCCTCGAGGCCTTCCGCCGGCGGGCCGAGGGGCGGTAGGGCGCGCCCCGGAGGGCCGGCCGGACCCATGTGGCCGGATTGACGCGTCGCGCCGGCCCCGCCTGACCCTTCCGCGGGGCCGCGGGTGTATGATCCAGGCGTCGCGGGACGGAGGCGTCTCCCGTGTTGAATTGGCACGTCCCCCCCGCGTCCCTTATGTGTGAAGACGGCGAGTTGACGCTACTCACCCGCAGGAGGGCATCGGGGAACGAGGCTTGCAGGACCCGGGAGCAGGGAGCCGGACATGCTGGACGCCTACGTCATCGAGGAGATCAGGCGCCGCGAGCGTGAGAGCGGGCGGGAGGAGCGCCCGGTGGCGGAGCTTCCGGTGCCCGATCCGGTCCCGGTGCCGGAGGACGAGGGGCGCGAGCGCGGGGAGCGCGATCGCGGCGTCGTGATCATCGACTACTCGAGCTAGGGACGCACCGGCGCTCGCCAGGGGCGAACCGCCGGGAGGGGCGCGGGCCGGAAGGCTCCGCGCTCGTTTCTTTCTTCACGGGCGATCGTCCCGCGAATCCGGTTGACGCCGCGTCGGGGGGCCGGGCACATTCCCGCGCCGAGCGCGCCCTGGCGCACCGGAGGACGACCGTGACCGAGATCATCAACGTGAACGCCCGCGAGATCCTCGACTCGCGCGGGAACCCGACCGTGGAGGTCGAGGTGGCGGTGGGGACCGGCGACGTGGGCCGGGCCGCGGTTCCGTCCGGCGCGTCGACCGGCGAGCACGAGGCGCTCGAGCTTCGCGACGGCGACAAGGGACGCTACCTCGGCAAGGGCGTCCGAAAGGCGGTGGCCAACGTGCTCGACGCGATCGCGCCGGCGGTGGTGGGCATGGACGCCTCCGACCAGGCGGCGCTCGACGCGCGCATGATCGAGCTGGACGGGACCCCCACCAAGGGCAAGCTCGGCGCCAACGCCGTGCTGGGCGTGTCGCTCGCGGCGGCGAAGGCGGCGGCCGCCGCCCACGGGCTCCCCCTCTACCGGTACGTGGGCGGGGCGAACGCCCGGACCCTTCCGGTCCCCCTCATGAACATCCTGAACGGCGGGGCGCACGCCGACTCGAACGTGGACATCCAGGAGTTCATGGTGGTGCCGCTCGGAGCGCCCACGTTCGCCGAGGCGCTCCGGTACGGGGCCGAGGTCTTCCACGCCCTCAAGTCCGTCCTCAAGAAGAGGGGGGCCACGACCGGCGTGGGCGACGAGGGCGGCTACGCCCCGGATCTCGGGTCGAACGAGGAGGCGCTGGCCCTCATCCTGGAGGCGATCGGCCAGGCGGGGCTGTCGGCCCCCGGCCAGGTGGCCCTGGCGCTCGACTGCGCCGCCAGCGAGTTCCACGACGCGAAGACCGGGCGCTACGCCCTGGAGGGCGAGGGCAAGGAGTTCGACGGCAAGGGGCTGGTCGAGTACTACGCCGGGCTGGTGGCGAAGTACCCCATCGTGTCGATCGAGGACGGCTGCGCCGAGGACGACTGGGCCACCTGGAAGCTGCTCACCGAGCGGCTGGGCGGGAAGATCCAGCTCGTGGGTGACGACCTCTTCGTGACGAACGTCTCGCGCCTGGACCGGGGCATCCGCGAGGGGATCGCCAACTCCATCCTGGTCAAGGTGAACCAGATCGGCTCCCTCACCGAGACCCTGGAGGCGGTCCGGATGGCCCACCGGGCCGGCTACACGTCGGTGATGAGCCACCGGTCGGGCGAGACGGAGGACACCACCATCGCCGACCTGGCCGTCGCCTGCGACTGCGGCCAGATCAAGACCGGCTCGGCTTCCCGGACCGACCGCGTGGCCAAGTACAACCAGCTCCTGCGCATCGAGGAGGAGCTGGGGAAGGCCGCCCGCTACGCCGGGCGCGGCGCGTTCCGGGCCCTCGGGGGCGCGGCCCACCCGCCGGCCCGGTAGGCAGACGGCCCCGGTCGGGGCGGCGCGCGGGACCGGGCGCGCCGAGAAGAGAGAGGCATGGCACCGAGCGCGACCGTCTACGAGGTGGGCCCCCGGGACGGCCTCCAGAACGAGGCGCGCACCCTCGGGACCGAGGAGAAGCTCGCCCTGGTCGGCGCCCTGGTGCGGGCCGGGCTGCGACGGATCGAGGCGACCAGCTTCGTCTCGCCGCGCTGGATCCCGCAGCTGGCCGATGCGGCCGAGCTGACCGCCCGGCTGCCGCGCGCCCCCGGCGTCTCCTACGTGGTCCTCGTGCCGAACGCGAAGGGGCTCTCCCGCCTGCTCGATGTCCTGGGCGGGGCGGGAGCCGATCGCCCGCCGGTGGAGGCGGCCGTCTTCCTCTCCGCCTCGGAGACGCACAACCGCAAGAACGTGAACCGATCGGTGGAGGAGACGCTCCGCGGCTTCGAGGAGGTCGTCCCGCCCGCCCGGGCCGCGGGCCTGCCGGTGCGCGCCTACGTCTCCACGGCCTGGGGCTGCCCCTACGAAGGGGCGGTCGACCCGGCGCGCGTCCGGGACCTGGCCCTGCGGCTCGCGGAGCTGGGCTGCGGGCAGGTGTCCCTCGGCGACACGATCGGCGTGGGGAACCCGGCCCAGACGCGCCGGCTCCTCGATCTGCTGCTGCCGACGCTGCCCGCGGACCGGATCGCCCTGCACATGCACGACACGCGCGGCACGGCCCTGGCGAACGTGCTGGCCGGCCTGGACCGGGGCATCACCACGTTCGACAGCTCCATCGGCGGGCTGGGCGGCTGCCCCTACGCGCCGGGCGCCTCCGGGAACCTCGCCACCGAGGATCTCGTCCACATGCTGCACGGGATGGGGTACGAGACGGGCGTCGACCCGGCCCTCCTGGTCGAGGCCGGGGCGCTCGCCCAGCGGCTGGTGGGGCGGAGGCTCCCGGGCAAGGCGCTGCAGGCGGCCCTGGCGGCGCGCGGGGAGGGCTGACATGGCGGAGTGGCGGATCGAGCGGAAGGGCCACGTGGAGGTCTGGACGGTGCTGGGGGAGGCGCGCCGGAACTCCATCACCATGGCGATGCTGGCCGAGCTGGAGTCCAACCTGGCCCGGGTGGGGCCCGACCGGCAGGTGCGCTGCGTGGTCCTGAGCGGCGAGGGCGAGAAGGCCTTCTGCGCCGGGGCCGACCTGAAGGAGCGGGCGGGCATGTCGGCGGAGGAGGTCCACCGCTTCCACCACGGCCTGCGGCGTGCCCTGCGAGGGATCGAGCAGGCGCCGCAGCCCTTCCTGGCGGCGCTGAACGGGGCGGCCCTGGGCGGCGGGCTCGAGCTGGCCCTCGCCTGCGACCCGCGGATCGCCTCCCGCTCGGCCGTGCTCGGCCTGCCGGAGGTGGGGCTCGGGATCATCCCCGGCGGCGGCGGGACGCAGCGGCTCGCCCGGCTGGTGGGGGTGGCCCGCGCCAAGGACCTCGTCCTCTCCGCGCGAAGGAGCGACGCCGCCGAGGCGCTCGGCATGGGTCTCGTCTCCGGCCTGGCCGAGCCCGCGCGCCTGCGGGAGGAGGCGGAGGCGCTGGCCGCCCAGATCGCCCGGAACGCCCCGGTGTCGCTCCGCCAGGCCAAGCGCGCCATCGACGGGGGCTTCCACCTGCCCATCGACGAGGCGCTCGACCTCGAGAACCGCATGTACCAGGACTGCCTCGGGACGCGCGACCGGGTGGAGGCCCTGCGGGCCTTCGCCGAGAAGCGGCCGCCCGTCTTCGAGGGGGAGTGACCGCGTGAGCCGAGACGAACGATCCCTGGACGCCCGCATCCGCTCCGAGCTCGAGCGCGTCGCCCGCGGCGGGGCCGAGAAGTACCACCAGAAGAACCGGGAGCAGGGGAAGCTCTTCGCCCGCGAGCGGATCGCGCTCCTGCTCGACCCGGACAGCTTCGTCGAGGACGGCGCCCTCGCCAACGCGCTCGACCCGGAGCTCCCCGCCGACGGGGTGGTGACGGGGATGGGGACGCTCGGCGGGCGGGCCGTCTGCGTGATGGCCAACGACTCCACCGTGAAGGCGGGGAGCTGGGGGGCGCGCACCGTCGAGAAGATCGTCCGCATCCAGGAGGTGGCGCTGCGCGAGCGGCTGCCCATCTTCTACCTGGTGGACTCGGCCGGGGCCCGCATCACCGACCAGGTGGAGATGTTCCCCGGGCGGCGGGGCGCGGGACGGATCTTCCACAACGAGGTGCAGCTCTCCGGCCGCGTCCCCCAGATCTGCCTGCTCTTCGGCCCCTCGGCGGCGGGCGGGGCCTACATCCCGGCCTTCTGCGACGTGGTCATCATGGTGGAGGGGAACGCCTCCATGTACCTGGGTTCCCCCCGCATGGCCGAGATGGTGATCGGGGAGAAGGTCTCGCTCGAGGACCTGGGCGGCGCGCGCATGCACTGCTCGGTCTCGGGGTGCGGGGACTTCCTGGTGAAGACCGAGGAGGAGGGGATCGCGCTGGCCCGGCGCTGGTTCTCCTACTTGCCGCGGTCGCACCGGGAGCTTCCCCCGGCCGAGGCGCCGCGGCCGCCCCGGGCCGGACGCCCCGTCGAGGCGATCGTCCCCAAGGACCAGAACAAGCCGTACGACGTGACGGAGCTCGTGGAGGCGCTGGTGGACGAGGGCTCCTTCACCGAGGTGAAGAAGCTCTGGGCGGGGGAGATCGTCACCGGGATCGGGCGCATCGAGGGGCGCGCGGTGGGCATCCTGGCCAACCAGTCGAAGGTGAAGGGCGGGGTGCTCTTCGTCGACTCCGCCGACAAGGCCACCCGCTTCATCTGGCTGTGCGACGCCTTCAACATCCCGCTCCTCTACCTGGCCGACGTGCCCGGCTTCATGATCGGCACGAAGGTGGAGCGGGCCGGGATCATCCGCGCCGGGGCCAAGATGATCAGCGCCGTCTCGGAGGCGACGGTGCCTCGCCTGTGCGTGGTGGTTCGCAAGGCCTACGGGGCCGGGCTCTACGCCATGGACGGCCCGGGCTTCGCCCCCTCGGCCACCATCGCCCTCCCGGAGGCGATGATCGCGGTGATGGGGCCGGAGGCGGCCGTGAACGCGGTCTACTACAACAAGATCCAGGAGCGGCCCGAGCCGGACCGCGCCGCCTACGTGGAGTCGCTCCGCGAGGAGTACCGCAAGGACATCGACGTGGAGAAGCTCGCCAGCGAGCTGGTGATGGAGGCGGTGGTCCCCGGGGAGCGGCTCCGGGAGGAGATCGCCCGGCGCCTGCGCTTCTACGCCGAGGGGTACGAGCCGCCCGCGGCGCGCAAGCGGGGGGTGACGCCGGTATGAACCTCGAGCTGCCCGAGGAGATGCGGGAGATCCAGCGCACCGTCCGCGAGTTCTGCCAGAGCGAGGTGGCCCCCCGCTGCCGCGCCTGGGACGAGCGGGAGACCTTCCCGGCCGAGGTGGTGGCGAAGCTCGGCCCCCTGGGGCTCCTGGGCGTGGCCGTGCCGGAGAGATACGGCGGGGCCGGGCTGGGATCGCTCGCGCTGGCGGTGGTGGTGGAGGAGATCGCCCGGCACGACGGCGGCCTGGCCCTGACCGTGGCGAGCCACAACGGCCTCGGGACCGGCCACGTCCTCCGCTTCGGGACGGAGGCGCAGAAGGAGCGCTGGCTCCCGCCGCTGGCCCGGGGCGAGAAGCTGGCCGCCTGGGGCCTCACCGAGCCGGGCTCGGGCTCGGACGCGGCCGCGCTGCGATCCACCGCCGTGCGCCGCGGCGACCGCTGGGTGCTGAACGGCACCAAGACCTTCATCACCCAGGGGACGGTGGGCGACACGTTCGTGGTGCTGGCCCGGACCGATCCGCAGGGCGGCGCCCGGGGGATCACCGCCTTCGTGGTCGAGAAGGGGACTCCGGGGTTCACCCAGAAGCCCCTGCACGGGAAGCTGGGGATGCGCTCCTCCGACACCGGCGAGCTGCACTTCGAGGACGTGGAGGTGCCCGACGACCAGCGGATCGGCGAGGTGCACCAGGGATTCGTGAACACGCTGCAGATCCTCGACCGGGGGCGGGTGACCATCGGCGCGCTGGCGGTCGGCCTCGCCCGCGGGGCGCTGGAGGCCTCGCGGGACTACGCGAAGGAGCGGCAGGCGTTCGGCCGGCCCATCGCCGACTTCCAGGCCATCGCCTTCGGCCTGGCCGACGTGGCCACCGAGCTCGCGGCGGCGCGGCTCCTGGTGCACCGTGCGGCCGCGCTCGCCGACGCGGGCGCACCCTTCGCCCGGGAGGCCGCCATGGCCAAGCTCTTCGCCAGCGAGATGGCCGAGCAGGTCTGCAGCGCCGCCATCCAGACCCTG
>DATIUR010000309.1:0-5953 GCA_035466675.1 Anaeromyxobacteraceae bacterium
AGCGGATGGCGCGTGCCCTGGTCGCCGCGGCGGTCCTCCTGCCCACCCTCGCCGCCGGAGCGCCCTACGACGGCACCCAGGCCTTCGACGCCTACACCGGCCTGGTGGTGGCCTCCGGCCGCGTCGTCGGGCTCGGCGGCGCCTACGTGGGCGTGGGGGAGGGCGTGGCCGGGGTGACCGTCAATCCGGCATCCGTCGCGCAGCGCGACCGGCACAACGCGGACACCTGGGACCTCGACGGCGTCTTGACCTGGTACCTGCCCCCGCCGGAGGACCTCGCCGCGCTCGATCTCTCGAACGACGGCGTGTCGGATGCGGAGCTGGCGGGCTCGGGGTCGTTCCTCCTGGGCGGGAGCGGCCAGGCGGGGCGGCTGGGCGCCGGGATCGTCGCGCAGTTCTGGGGCGTCGCCTCCGCGATGCCGGCCGGCGACAGCGTCACCGTCGGGAAGCTCGACCTCTCGCTGGCGGTGGGCTGGTCCGGCCGGCGGGACTCGCTCGTCCTGGGCGCGAGCGTGCGGAACGACACGGGCTCGGTGAGCTGGACACCGCTCGGGGGAACCGCACGGTCCGTCAACTACCAGACCGTGGCGCTCCGCCTGGGGGCGCTCTGGCGCCCGCGCGGCCGGCCGTTCCGCCTGGGCGTGGCCTGGGACCCGGGCGGGCGGGCGGAGCCCCTGGAGGACCGGTCGCTCCTCCCGGTCACGACCCCGGCCGCCTTCGAGTTCCCCTGGGTGCTCTCGGTGGGCGCCTCGGCCTGGATCGGGCCGAACGCGCGACGCTACAACGAGCCGCCCCCCATCGCGCTCGACCGCCATCCGGACTGGGGGGAAGGGCCGCCCCTGGTGACGGGCGCGCGGATGCCGGTGCTCGTCTCGATCCAGCTGGACGTGGCCGGCCGGACGCCCGGCGCGGTCAGCATCGAGAGCGCGCTCCTGGCGCCGGGGGAGGCGCAGCTCTCCGGCGAGCGGACCAGCCTCGCGGTCAAGCTGGGGGCGGAATGGGAGGCCTGGCCGCGCTGGGTCCGGGTGCGGGGCGGGGGCTACCTCGAGCCCTCGCGCACCGGGGCCGGGCCGCGGATGCACGCCACCTTCGGTCTCGAGGTGCGGATCCCGTTCTGGCCCTGGGACCTGCAGATCGGCGCGACCGGCGACGTGGCACGCCTCTACCAGAACGTCTCGCTGTCGCTCGGCTTCTGGGGCGACTACGGGCCCATGGCGCCGCCGGGGTAGCGGGCCGCGGTCACGGCGCCTGCTCGATGCGGCGCCCCGCGCGCTCGGCCACGAAGGCCATCGCCTCCCGGTCCGCCTCCGGCGGCGGCGACCGGAACGCGCCGCGGGTGGTCCACTCCCGGCCGTCGTCGAGCACGACCGCGTAGTGCGGGCGCACGATCACGTTGCCGCTGGGCGCCACGAACGTCTCCCTGCGCTGCACCGCCGCGACGCGCGCCCAGGGGACGTGCTCGCGACGGAGCGACCAGGCGTTCCCCAGGTCGATCCCCTCCGCGCCGATGCGCGTGACCACGCTCGTCCAGTAGAAGAGGAAGACCAGGGCGGCGAGGCCGACGATCCAGCCGAGCCCGACCGCCACCCGGCGGGTGTCGAAGCTCGCCCGCTCCTGGTTGTACCGCTCGAACCGCGCGTGGCGGCCGCGCAGGGCTGCGCGCAGGAAGATCTCCAGGGCGGGCAGGGCGGAGACGATGCCCAGGAAGATGGCGGGGATCCCGAGCGACTCCGGGTCCGGCGAGATCACGAAGGCGTCGCCGGGCCCCTTCGCCAGCAGCGCGGTCGAGAGGGCCCGGAGGCCCCAGAACCAGAGGAACCCGGCGGCCACCGCGAAGACCGCGGCGAGGGCCACCGACCCGAGCTCCCACCTCCGGAAGGCGGCGCGCTCCGCGTCGGAGAGGGGCGGCCCCTCCGGCTGCGCCGGCCGGGGCGGCACGAGCCGGCGGAGCAGGACGAAGACGAGCGCGACGGCGACCGGGACGACGATCGGGATGAGCTGCTCGGTGCCGAGCGCCACGGAGGCTCCTCTCGTGCCAAGGATCGGGGCGACGGAAAGCCTCCCACGCGGTCGCGTGGCCGGCAAATTCCGCGGGCCGCGCCCGCCCCGGAGCCTTGACGCGACAGGTCCCGGACGTCGGAGATGAAGGCCTGCGACGCCGGCGGGCGCTGCGTGCCGCGGACGCCGGATCTGGTCTGCCCGTAGAGCGGGGGGGGCCGGCTGGCGGCGGCGGCTCCGCCATGCCACGCGTTCACCATGGGAAAGGGCAGGAACGAGGTCCTTCGCGTCGACCGGGCGACGGTGATCATCTTCTCCGTCCTCTTCTCGCCCGCCCTGCTGGCGGGCGGCGTGAGCGTCTGGCACGGCGAGCACGTCCGCTGGTCCAGCCCGGGGGTGAAGCTCGACCGGATCGCGGAGGACATGAGCGAGGGGCGGTTCGATTCCATCACGCGCGAGACGGTGAGGGCGATGCACCTGTTGCGCCTCGCGCTGGTGGTGGCGGGCATGCTGGTCGCGGCGGCGCTGGTCCGGCTGGCGCTCCGCTGACGCGCACCGGGGTCGCACCGAAGGTCCCGCCGCGCCGGCTCCCGTCGACGATCGACAAGGCGGGCGGGCTGCGCTACGTTCCGCCGAGTATCTTCCCCAGGGGGACACCATGAAGAGACCGTTCTCGCTGCTCGCTCTCGCGGCGCTCGCCAGCGCTTGCGCTTCCGTCCCGATGGCCCCGCCCGAGCGGGACCTGGCCGCCAAGCAGTTCCTCCCCACGCCGGGCAAGGCCAACCTCTACGTCTTCCGCGACGAGACGTTCGGCGCCGCCGTCAAGATGAGCCTCGTGCTCGACGGGAGGATGTTCGGCGACACCGCGGCGAGGACGTTCCTGCTCACCACCGTCGATCCGGGCCGCCACGTCCTGGTCTCGAAGGCCGAGAACGACGCCCGGCTCGAGTTCGACGCCGCACCCGGGGCGAACGTCTTCGTCTGGCAGGAGGTGAAGATGGGCGTGCTGATGGCGCGCAGCAAGCTCCACCTGATCGACGAGGCGAGCGGGAGGGAGCGCGTCAACTCCTGCAAGCTGGCGATCGGCGAGTTCCCGCTGCCGCCACTGCCGGCCCCGGGTCCGCAGGCGCCGGCCGTGCCCGGCAGCTGACGCGCCGGCGGGGCCGTCCCTCGGAACTCGACGCGGAGCGAGGCGCGGAGAGGTCCGAGTCGGGGAATCCGGTCAGGGGCGGCTCCACGGTGAACTCGAGGCGCTCGCAGGAGATCGCCGGGATCACGGTGAGGCGACGCCGAGCAGGGCGACCGACCCCGGCGGCGAGGTCCCCGAGCAGGAGAGCTCGCGGCCGGCGACGGACGCGCCGGGCCGCGGGTACCACTCCGCCCGGCAGCGCGGAGCGAGGAGCGCGACGGCGGCGCCCCCGAGGTCGAGCAACCCGTCGACGAACGCCTCGGCGAGCCGCCGCTCCGAGGGGACCGGGAAGAAGGCGTCGAGCGCGCCGGGGTCCCGCACCACCACCGCACCGGCCGCGCCGCCGTCGCCCTGGGCCGGCAGCTCCCCTCGCGGGAGCGGCGCCGAGTAGGTCGCCACGTCGGCCGCCGACGCAGCGCAGCGTCCGCCGAGCAGCACCGCACCCGCACACACCACGAGAAGCGCGCGCGTCGTCGTCATGATCGCCTCGCCGTTCGAGTGAACGCTCCCCCTTCCCGGAACTGCGACGCCAAGGGATCGCGGGCAAGAGCTTCGACCCGCAGTCTACGTCCGCTGGCGTGGCAACTGGTCGGGAGGGGCGAGCGACGCGCGAGGAGGAGCCCCACCGTGACGGGCGAGAGGCGATCGATCTCGGCCGGGCTCCGGTACCGGACGCAGGCCCTGCTGGCGAGGCCGCTCCGCTCACGGAGCGCGCTGCCCCACCCGGAACCGCCGCTCCGCCAGGGCGAGGAAGGCGCGGGTCGCCGGCGGGAGGTGGCGGTCGCGCCGCCAGACGAGCGCGGCGTCCCAGGGGATGACCGGCTCGCGCAGGCGCACGGTGCGGACCTCGCGCGGGCTCAGCCGGCGGCAGATGGTGGAAGGCATGAGCGCCACCCCGATGTCCGCGGCCACCATGGCCACGAGGAAGTCCCAGTGCGAGCTCTCGCTCACCACGGTGGGCTCGAAGCCGCTGCGCCGGCAGGCGTCGCGGATGAGGCCGTGGAGGGCGAACTCGGGGCGGTACTGCACGAAGGCGGTGTCGGCCAGCTCGTGCAGCGCGATGGAGCGGCGGCGGGCCAGGGGATGGGAGGGGTGGAGCACCGCGCGGACCTGGTCGTGCACGAAGGGCATCGTCCCGAAGGTCTTCTCGTCGGTGGGCAGCACCACGGCCCCCACGTCCAGCTCGTGGCCCAGGACGAGCGCCTCGATCTGGTGGGAGCCCTCCTCGCGCAGATCGAGGGCGATGCCGGGGTGGGCCCGGTGGAACTCCGCCAGGAGCGGGGGAAAGAAGGTCACGCCCACGATGGGCGGCATGCCGATCCGCAGCCGGCCGCGGCGGAGGGCGGAGAGCTCCACCACCTCCTCCTCGAGCCCCCGGAGCGAGTCGAGCACGGACTGGGCGCGCGCGAGCGCGATCTGGCCTGCCTCGGTGAGCCGGACGCGGCGCCTCTCCCGGACGAGGAGCGGCGTGCCCAGCTCCTCCTCCAGCCCCTTCACCATCCGGCTGATGGCGGGCTGGGTGACCCGCAGCGTCCGGCTCGCCCGCGTGAAGCCCTGCTGCCGGACCACCTCCACGAAGCAGCGCAGCGCCTGTACGTCCAAGTGGGCCTCCATGCACGAGGATCATCGTAAATATACCAACAATGCATTTCCGTAATGCACTGAGCTGCGCTATGCAGGCCCACCGGCGCCGGTGGGCCGGCGCGAAAGGCTGGAGGACCGTGGACATCGTGGAGATGCTGCAGAGCGAGGAGAAGGCCATCGTCGACGAGGCCCTCCCCGCCGTGGGCTGGCTCGAGCACTACGGACGGGAGCGCGACAGGGCGCGGGAACGGCTCGAGGTGCTCTGCCGGCTCGTCGAGGAGGCCGTCCGCACGCGGGATCTCGAGAAGCTGCTGGCCCACGCGCGCGCCATCGCGGCGGACCGGTACGCGGCAGGCTACGCGCTCGACGAGGTGCGCTCCGCGTTCTCGGCGCTCGAGCAGGCCATCTGGCACCACGCCTTCGGCTGGCTGCCGCCCGGCGAGTGGGCCTGGGGCCTGAGCCTGGTGGGGACCGCGCTCGAGCACGCGCGGGAGGCCCTCGCCGGGGCCTTCGCCTCGGCCCGCGGGGCCCGGACCGGGTTCGTGGACATGACGCCGGTCTTCCGGGGCGCGGAGGAGACGGCTCGGCCGCGCCCGGTCGAGGAGCTGGTCCACCCGGTCTGAGCGAACCGCCGGGGACCCCGGGGCGGGGACCCCGGGGCGGGGACCCCGGGACCCCGACCGCGGGGACCCCGACCGCCAGCAGGGACCCCGACCGAGAGTAACCAGCATTCGCGACGCTGCGGCGACATGCTCCTCAGGACGGCCGCTGGAGTCTGCGACCCCAACCCGCAAACGGGAAGGCTTCGCCCATTTCCGCTCGAGCGCGGAGGGCGAAGGTCGGTGGTGCTGTCCTAATGAGGAGAGGGGGCGGCGTCGGCCTTCTCGGGTCGTGGACCGCTGCTACCCGAAGCCCTCGCAGGGGAAACCGTGGGCGACCCGCAGCAGGTACGTGCCACACGGGAAGACCGCCTTCAGGTTCCCGGCGGACCGTTCGGCGAGGGCGACTCGATAACGGCTCAGGAACTCCTTCAGCCGTCCCAGGACTTCGATCCGCTTCCACTTGTCGCGCGACGCCACGCGGGGGTTCAGGGCCCGACGCGGCTCGCCGGGCCTGGGCCGGTCCGTTGGTCTCTGCGCCATCACCCGGACCGCGCCCAGGAACAGCCCCCTGTGCTCCTTC
>DATIUR010000310.1:0-8139 GCA_035466675.1 Anaeromyxobacteraceae bacterium
GTCTCACCGGCCGCGTGGAGGTCGCGGCCGATCCGGTCCCCTCCGCCAGCCTCCTGGCGGGCATCGAGGCCAACGTGGAGCGCGCCCGCGTGAACGACCCGTCGAACGGGATCCTCTCCTTCCCGGACGGGGACCGGGTCACCTACCGGAACGTGGCCGCCTTCGCCGAGGCGACGGTGGACACCCGGATCGCGAACGTCCTCGCCGGCGTGCGCTTCGAGAACCACAGCGCCTTCGGCTCGTCCTTCGTGCCCCGCCTGGCCCTGACCAGGCTCTTCGCCCCCTTCCACGTGAAGCTCCTCGCCAGCGGCGCCTTCCGCGCCCCGTCGGTCGAGAACGTCAACTACGGGATCGACGTCGAGCCCGAGCGGACCTGGTCGTTCGAGGCCGAGGTGGGCTGGCAGGCCACCGACGTCCTCTACCTGGCGGCCAACGCCTTCGACGTCACCATCCTGGACCCGATCGTCTTCGGCTACGACATCGCCACCGACACCGAGGCCTACCGGAACGAGGACCGGACCGGCTCTCGCGGCGTCGAGCTCGAGCTGCGCGCCCGCCTGCCGTTCGGATCCGCACGGGCCGGCTACTCCTTCTACTCGTCGAGCGGGAAGAACCGGATCGCCGCCTACCGGGTGCCCGGCCGCGAGGACCTCCTGCTCGGCTTCGCCGGCCACAAGGTGACGGCCAGCGCGCAGATCCGCCCCGTCCGGAACCTGGTGGTGACGCCCTCGCTGGTCTTCCTCTCCGAGCGGTTCGCGTTCGACCGGCTGGACGGGCTCGGCGGCCCGGTGGTGGGGCGGATCGACCCGGCCTTCCACCTCGACCTGTTCGCGGCCTGGCGCGACCTGGGCGTCCGCGGGCTGGAGGTGGGCGCCGGCGTGCGCAACCTCCTCGACCAGCCCTTCCGCTACCTGCAGCCCTACGACGGCGCGCACGCCCCCCTCCCCGGCCTGGGCCGGGAGCTCTTCGTCCGCCTGCGCTACGATCGGGCCGGGTAGGCCCGTCGAGGGATTGAACGGCGGCCGCCCGGGCCCTAAGAGCATCCGGGCGCCGGAGCCACACGCGGCGTGACGGAGCGGTCTTGCATGCTCACCCGGAAGATCCTGAACCTCTCCCTGATCGGCGCCGACTGGGTCAACTGGCTCCTGCTGGCCATCTCGCTGGTGGGGACCGCCGTCCTGCTCGACCGGCTGCTCCTCTACGTCCGGACCCGCGAGCGGTACGGGGGGCTCCGCGCCGCCCTGACCGAGAACCTCCGGCGCGGCGACCACCGGGCGGCGCTGGCCGCGGTCCGGGGCGACACGCTCGTCCGGAACGTCCTGCGGGCCGGGCTCGAGGCCATGGCGCGCGGCGAGCGGCGTCCGGACGCGGTGGAGCAGACCATGCTGGGCGCCCTGGCCGACCAGCGCGCCCGCTACGAGGACCGGCTCGGCGCCCTCACCACCATCGGCAACGTGTCGCCGCTGCTCGGCCTGCTCGGCACGGTGATCGGCATCGTCCAGGCCTTCTACGTGCTCGGCAGGCTCGACACCGTGCAGGCGACCGGCAACGCCGAGATCATGCGTGCCATCGGCGAGGCGCTCACCACCACCGGCGCCGGCATCCTGGTGGCCGTCCCCGCGGTCGTGTCCTTCAACGTGCTGCGGGCTCACGTCGCGAAGCGGCTCAAGCAGTCGGAGTCCCTGATGCGCGAGGTGGTCGCCCACGTCCCCTCCGGCGCGGCCGAGGGCGCATGAGCGCGCGCGGCTACCCCGGGGACGGCCTGGACGAGCTCATCGGCGGGGTGAACATCACGCCGGTGGTGGACGTGGCCCTCACCCTCCTGGTCGTGTTCCTGGTCACCGCCTCGTTCGTGCTCGACCGCTCCATCCAGGTCGAGGTCCCGCGTGCCGCCACCGGGGAGGCCACCCCGCCCTCGCTCGTCACGGTGGTGGTGGGCAAGGGCGGAGAGATCTGGGTGAACGGCAGGCCGGCCTCCCTCGACGACGTCGGGCCGGCGGTGGAGGAGGCGCGGGCGCGCCGCCCGGGCGAGAAGCTCTCCGGGTTCGTCTCCGCCGACGTGGCCGCGCCCTACGGGCGGTTCGCCGAGGCGGTGGACCGGCTGCGCCTGGCCGGGATCGGCGAGATCGCCCTCGACACCCGACCCCTTCCGCCGCCGAGCCCTTGAACGAGATCCGCCACACGGGCGCCGCGGGAGCGGCGGGTGCGCTCGTCCTGCACGGGGCGCTGCTGGCGGCCCTGTTCGCCCTGCCGGATGGGGCGCCCCCCCGGGCCTCCCTTCCCCCCGCGCGCGTGCGTCTCGCGGTGGCGCCGCCGCCCCCCGCGCCCGCGGCGCCGCGGCCGCCCGACCCGGCGCCTGCGGCCCGCGCCCCGGTCGCGCGGAATGCGCCGAAGGAGTTGCCGCCCGCTCCCGCACCCGAGCCGGCGACCGCCCCCGCGCCACCCGCGACGCCCCGCCGGTTCGCGATCTCGATGGAGGCCACCGTCCCGGGAGGCGGAGTGGCCGTCCCGACGACGGCCGGGGCTCCGGGCGTGCGCGGCGATCCGGCCGCCCCGCCCTCGGCCCTGGTGGGGGACATGCCCGCCGACCCCACCGCGGTGGACCGGCTCCCGCGGCTCGTCGGCCAGCCCCGGGCCGAAGACCTGCGAGCCCTCTACCCCGAGTCCGCCCGGCGGGAGGGGATCGAGGGCGACGTCCGCCTGGAGATCCTGGTGTCCGAGGACGGCGAGGTCCGCGAGGCCCGGGTGGCCCGCGGCGCCGGCCACGGATTCGACGAGGCGGCGCGAGCCCTCGCCCTCCGGATGCGCTTCGAGCCGGCCCTGCGCGCCGGCCGTCCCGTGCCGGTCTGGATCCCCTGGACGTGGAAGTTCCGGCTGGACGCCTGAGCCCCGACCATGGTCACGACGCTCCTCGCCGCCCTGCTCCTCTCCGCCTCGCCGCCGGAGGAGGCGCCCGTCCTGGCCACGCCGCCGTCGCTCAAGGCGCTCGTGCCCGCCGAGATCCCGCCCGGCACGCCCTTCCCGGCGCCCGAGGTCGCGGTGGTGCTCGCCCTCGACGTCTCGGCCGAGGGCAGGGTCGAGGGCGCACGGATCGAGGAGGGCGCCGGGCCCCCCTTCGACGAGGCGGCGCTGGCCGCGGCCCGCCGGTTCGAGTTCGAGCCGGGCCGCCTCGCCACGGGCGAGCCCGTCCCGGTGACCGTCTCCTTCCGGCTCCGCATCGCCGCGCCCCCTCCCCCGGAACCGGCCGCCCCGCAGCCCCCTCCGGTCCGGATGGGCGGACGCCTCCTCGAGCGCGGCACCCGCCGGCCGCTGGCTTCGGTCCCGGTCGCGGCACGCTCCGGGGGAGAGACGATCGCGCGCGCCACCACCGACGCCGCGGGCGGTTTCGCCCTGGAGGTGCCCGCCTCCTCGTTCTCGCTGGCGGCCGCCCCCCCGGGCCACGAGCGGCTCGACGTGCGGATCGACGCCGTGCCGGGCGAGTCGCGCGAGGAGGTCTACTACCTCGAGTCCACCGGAACCGGTTCGGAGACGGTGGTCCGCTCCACCTCGGTCGAGCGCGAGGTCACGAAGCGGGTCCTGCCCGCCGAGGAGGTGGAGAGGGTCGCCGGGACGCAGGGGGACGCGCTCAAGGCGGTGCTGAACCTGCCCGGCGCAGCCCGCGCCCCGTTCGGCTCGGGCACGCTCATCCTGCGCGGCTCCTCGCCGGGGGACAGCCGCGTGTTCCTCGAGGGCCAGGAGATCCCGCTCCTCACCCACTTCGGCGGGCTCCGGAGCACCTTCGCCTCCCGCTTCCTCGAATCGGTGGAGTTCGTCCCGGGCAACTTCTCCGCCCGGTACGGCCGCGCCACCGGCGGGATCGTGGAGGTCCGCGTCCGCGATCCGGCGGGCGATCTGTTCCGCGGCGAGGCGGGCGCGAACCTCTACGACGCGGGCTTCGCCCTGGAGGGCCCGCTCGGGCGCGGCTGGTCCGGCGGGGCGGCCTTCCGCCGCTCCTGGATCGACGCGCTCCTCCCGCTCGTCGTCCCCGACGACGCCGACGTCTCCTTCGACGTGGCGCCGCGCTACTACGACTACCAGCTCGTCACCGCCCGGCCCTTCCCCGGCGGCGGCCGTTTCCGCGCCTTCTTCTACGGGTCGATGGACCGCTTCGAGCTCGTGCTCGACGAGCCCGCCTCCGATCCCAAGATCTCCGGCTCCCTGCGCGGGCGGATCATGTTCCACGCCCTCCAGGCGGAGCTCGAGACGCCCCTCTCCCCGCGTCTGCGCCAGGCGACCTCGCTCCAGCTCTACCTGCAGGACCTCCGGACGGCCTTCGGGCCGGAGTTCTTCTTCGACCTCTCGGTCCGTGGAGGCTCCCTCCGATCGGCCTGGACCTTCGACCCCGCCCCCACCCTCTCCGTGCGGGCCGGCCTGGACGTCTCGCTCGGCCACGCCGAGGTGGGCGTGAACGCGCCCGAGGCGCCGCTCGAGGGCGAGCCCGCGCCCCCGACCTCCTCCGTGCCGGTGGTGGGGGTTGCGCTCTCCACCACCCTCTACCAGCCGGCCGCCTTCGCCGAGCTGCGCTGGCAGGCGGCCCGCGGCCTCACCGTCGTGCCGGGCCTGCGGGTGGACTGGTACCGGGACCTCGAGGCCTGGTCGGTCGCGCCGCGCCTGGCGGTCTTCTGGGAGGCGTGGCCCGGAACGACCCTCGAGGCGGGAGCGGGGCTGTACGAGCAGCCTCCGGCGCCGCAGGAGAGCGCGCCGGGGGTCGGGAACCCCGACCTGGAGCCGGAGCGCGCTCTGCACGTCTCGGCCGGAGTCCGGCGGCGCCTCGGCGAGTCGCTCGACGCGCACCTGACCGCCTTCGCGAAGCGGCTCGATCGCCTGGTGGTGCGGAACCCCGCCGCGGCCTGGGACCCGGGCGCGGTCCCGTACCTCTCCGAGGGAGAGGGGCGCATCTACGGCCTCGAGGTCCTCCTCCAGGCCCGCCTGGGCGACCGACTCTCCGGCTGGCTCGCCTACACCTTCCAGCGCTCCCTGCGGGAGGACGGCTTCGGAGCGCCGGAGCGGCCCTTCGACTTCGACCAGCCTCACCTCCTCACCGCGGTGGCGAGCTGGCGGTTCGCGCGGGCCTGGTCGGCCGGCGCGCGCATCCGCTACGCGTCCGGGAACCCGGACACGCCGGTGGCGGGCTCCGTCTACGACGCCGGAGCGGGGACGTACGTGCCCCTGTACGGCGCCGTCAACTCCGAGCGGCTCCCCGGCTTCTTCCAGCTCGACCTCCGGGTGGACCGGATCTGGACGTTCCCGACCTGGCGCCTGTCGCTCTACCTCGACGTGCAGAACGCCACGAACCGCGGCAACGCCGAGGGCTGGACCTACGACGCCGACTACTCCCGGCGGCGGGCCCTCACCGGCCTGCCCGTCCTGCCCATCCTCGGCCTGGAGGGGGAATGGTGACGAGACGCGCCGCCCGCACCGTCGCTTTCGCCTCCCTCCTCGCGGCCGCCTGCGCCGAGGAGTTCACCCCGGAGTCCTACCTCGACGACCTCCGCGTGCTGGCGCTCGTCGCGGAGCCCCTCGAGGTGGGGCCCGGCGACGGTCTCGCGGTCTCCGCCACGGCCCACGCGCTCCCGGACGACCCGCTGGCGGAGGAGGTCTGGAGCTTCTGTCCCGTCACGCTGGGTGCATCGAGCGGGTTCGCCTGTCTCGCGCCGGTCTGCGAGATCGCGGTGGGCGCGGGTCCCTCGGCCTCGCTCGTCCCCTCCGACCTGGCGGCCGCCTGCCTGGCGGCCCTGGGCGGGCTGCCCGACGGCGCGGCGCTTCCGGAGGTGGTGGAGAGCGTGGTCCGCTACCGCGCCCGGAGTGCCTCGGGCCAGGAGCGCGAGGCGATCCAGCGCGTTCCGCTCTGGACCGCCGGCCCTCCCCCGGACCCGAACCTGCCCCCCGTCCTCCTCGGGGTCGAGATCGACGGCCTGCCGGCGGCGGAGGGTGCGCTCGCCGCGACCGTGCCCCCGGGCGGCGCCGTCCCGGTGCTCGTCCGGGTGGATCCCGCCAGCGTCCAGTCCTACGTCGACGGATCGGGTCGGACCCTTTCCGAGTCGATCGTCGTGTTCTTCTACGCGACCGCGGGGCGGTTCGACGCCGAGCGCGCCACCGGCCCGGACGCCCTGGTCCGCTTCGAGGCGCGGGCGCTCGAGCCGGGCCAGGTCGAGGCCGAGGTCTGGGCGGTGGCCCGGGACCTGCGCGGCGGCCAGGCCGTGGCGGGCCCGTTCCGGATCGCCATCGGGCCCTGAGCCGGGGCGGGCACGACCGCGGTCCACCTCGGGTCACCACCCGCAGGTCCGGCCGGCGTTCTGGCGCTCGAGCCAGGCGCGCAGCGGCGCGAAGTACTCGAGGAGCGCCGAGGCGTCCGGGCGCGCCGTGCCGGTGATGGCCGCGTAGGCCTCGGGCCAGGGACGCGAGGCTCCCAGCCGCATCATGGCCTCGAGCTTCGCCCCCGCCTCCTTCGAGCCGAAGATCGAGCACTGGTGCAGCGGTCCGCGGAAGCCGGCGGCCTGGCAGAGCGCCCGGTGGAACTGGAACTGGTAGACGAAGGCGAGGAAGTAGCGCGTGTAGGGCACGTTGGCGGGGACGTGGTACTTCGCGCCGGGATCGAAGTCCTCCTCGCTGCGCGGGGCGGGGGGCGAGACGCCCTGGAACCTCTCGCGCAGCTCCCACCAGGCGGCGTTGTACCGGTCGGGGCCGACCCTGCCGGCGAAGACGTCCCAGCGCCACTGGTCGACGAGCTTGCCCCACGGGAGGAAGGCGATCTTGTCCAGGGCGCGCTTCATCTGGAAGTTCACCACGCCCCGGTCGTCGGCCGGCACCCGCGCCAGGAGCCCGAGGGACTTCAGGTAGCCGGGGGTGATGGAGAGGGCGACGGCGTCGCCGATCGCCTCGTGGAAGCCGTCGTTCGCCCCGTTCTGGAAGAGCGCGGGCAGGTGCAGGTAGGCGCGCTGGTAGTAGTTGTGCCCGAGCTCGTGGTGGATGGTGACCAGGTCCTCCTCGGTGGGGCGGATGCACATCTTGATGCGCAGGTCGCCGGAGAAGGTCACGTCCCAGGCGCTGGCGTGGCACACCACCTCCCGCCCCGGCGGCTTCACGAGCTGCGACCGCTCCCAGAACGTGGCCGGGAGCGGCGCGAGCCCGAGGGAGGTGAAGAAGGCCTCGCCCGTCCTCGCCATCCGCGCCGGGCTCCACCTCTGCCGCTTGAGGGCGGCGTCCACGTCGAGGCTGGGCTGGCTCGGGTAGGGCGCGAGCAGCGGATAGAGGTACGACCAGTCCTGGGCCCACATGTTGCCGAGCAGGTGCGCCGGGATGGGCCGGCCGTCCGGCACCAGGCTCTTCCCGTACCGATCCTGGAGCCTGGCCCGCACGTGGCAGTGGAGCTGCTCGTAGAGCGGCCGGACCTCCTGCCAGAGCCGGTCGGTCTCCCTCTCGAACTCGGCCGGGGTCATGTCGTAGCCGGCCCGCCACAGCTCGCCCAGGTCGGCGAAGCCGATCTCGCGCGCACCCTCGTTGGAGAGCTCCGCCAGCCGCCGGTAGAGCGGACGCATCTCGCGGGAGATGCCGTGCCAGCCCTTCCAGGCGGCGAGCAGCGTCTCCGGATCGCGGCTGGTCGCCAGGATCTCCTCCAGGTCCTGCAGGTCGCGGCAGCCGGCCCTGGCCGCGGGCGCGTCCTTCCCCGGCGAGCGAAGGGGGCCGCACACCTTCCCCTTCCCGTAGATCCCCTCCAGCCTCGCCGCGATGCCGGCGAGCTCCGCCCGGCGGGCCGGGTCGCCCGGGGCGGGCAGCGGGGAGGCGATCCGGAGCAGGTGCAGCTTCCGCTCCGTCTCGGGATCGGCGCCCGCACCGGCGAAGCGGGCGGAATCGCGGATGGCCCGCGAGAGGAACGCCATCACGTCCTCGCTCAGGGCGGCGGCGTTCCGCTCGGTGTCGTCGGTGATGTAGGTGGACTTGATCCACTCCGCCGTCGAGGAACGGATCCAGAGCCGCTTCAGCTCGGCGTCGGCGGCGTCGACGAAGGCCCGCGCCTCGGCTGCGGTCGGCTTCGTCGGCCCGGCCGTCTGCGGGGAGGCCGGGGTGGGGAGCGCGGCCAGCGCCGCGGAGAGCAGGAGG
>DATIUR010000311.1:0-6870 GCA_035466675.1 Anaeromyxobacteraceae bacterium
GAGCACCGCTGGTCGGCGCTGGCGGGCTTCTTCCCGAGCGAGTACCAGCGCCTGCGCCTCCAGGTTTCCCACGACCGGCTGCCGGGAGGGGAGGGCGGCCTCTCCGCGCTCCTCGGCCTCGAGATGTCCATCGGCGCGCACGGCGCGCACCCGTTCTAGGAGAAGCCATGCGCTCGCTCGCACTCGCCATCGCCGCCGCGGCCGCGCTCGCCGCCCCCGGCGCCGCCCTGGACGTCGTCACCACCACCGAGGGGCTCGCCGCGCTCGTCCGCGAGGTGGGGGGCGACCGCGTCAAGGTCCAGGCGCTCGCCCGCGGCGTCTCCGACCCGCACTTCGTGGACGCGAACCCCATGCTGGCGGTGAAGCTCCGGGGAGCCGACCTGCTCGTGGATGTCGGCCTCGACCTCGAGGTGGGCTGGCTCCCGCCCCTCGTGGTCCAGTCGCGGAACGCCGAGATCCAGCCGGGCGGCAGCCGCCGGCTCACCGCGGCGTCGGCGGTGTCCGTGCTCGACCAGCCGACCGGGCCGGTGGACCGGAGCCGCGGCGACGTCCACCCGGGCGGGAACCCGCACTTCCTCACCGACCCCGGACGCGCCGTGCAGGTGGCGGCCGCCATCGCCGGGAAGCTTTCCGCGCTCGATGCGGCCGGGAAGGCCGACTACGAGGCGCGGCTGGCCGCCTTCCGGTCGCGCGTCGAGGCCCAGGCGGCGGGCTGGCGCGAGCGGCTCGCGCCGCTCCGGGGGCGGAAGATCCTCACCCACCACCGGACCCTGAGCTACTTCCTCGCGTGGACCGGGCTCGTCAGCGCGGGCGAGCTCGAGCCCAGGCCCGGCATCCCGCCGCCCCCGGCGCACCTGGCCGGGCTGGTGGAGGTGGCGCGCCGAGAGGGGGTGAAGGCCATCGTGGTCGAGAACTACTACGACCGCCGGTCGGCCGAGGCCGTGGCCCGGGGCGCCGGGGCGAGCGTGGTGCAGATCCCGGGGGACGTGGGCGGCGAGGCGGGCGCGAAGGACTACCTCGCCTGGCTGGGCCTGGTGGTGGACCGGATCGAGGGGGCGCTCCGGTGAGCGGGCCGCTCGTGGCGCTGCGCGGGGCGTCCATCGGCTTCGGGCGCCGCCCCATCCTCTCCGGCCTCGACGTCGCGGTCGCGCCGGGCGACTTCCTCGCCGTGGTGGGCCCGAACGGCGGGGGGAAGACGACGCTCCTCCGCTCGCTCCTCGGGACGCTGCCGCTCGTGGCCGGGCGGCGGGAGCAGCCGCGCCCGGTGCGCGTCGGCTACGTGCCGCAGCGGGACCAGGTGGACCCGGTCTGGCCGCTCACCGCGCTCGACATCGTGCTCATGGGGCGCTTCGCCGCCCTGGGCCCCTGGCGGCGGCCCGGGGCGGCCGACCGCGAGGCGGCCCTGCGCGCCCTCGTGCAGGTGGGGATCGGGGAGACGGCCGACCGGCTCTACCGCAGGCTCTCCGGGGGGCAGAAGCAGCGCGCCCTCATCGCCCGGGCGCTCGCGGCCGAGCCGGAGCTGCTGGCGCTCGACGAGCCCACGAGCGGGATGGACCCGGCCGCCGAGCTCTCCACCATGGACCTGGTGCGCGACCTGTGGCGCGGCGGGCGTCTGGCGGTGGTGATGGTCTCGCACCGGCTCGACGCGGTGGCCAACTACGCGCGCGCGCTCGCCTTCGTGGACCGCGAGCGGGCGCTCTTCCGGGTGGGGACGCTCGACGAGATGCTCCGCCCCGAGGCGCTCGGCGAGCTGTACGGGCGGCCGGTGACGGTGCGCGAGGAGAACGGGCGAAGGTTCGTCCACCCGCTCGCCGGGGAGGGGCGGCCGTGAGCGCGCTCCCAGGGTTCCTCGCCGCCCGGGACATCTGGGCCGTCCCGCTGGGCGCGTCGGTGCTGGCCGGCGCGCTGCTCGGCTTCCTGGGCGTGTACGTGGTGCTGCGGCGGATCGTGTTCGTGTCGGCCGCCCTCACGCAGATCTCGACGCTCGGGCTCGTGGCGACGCTGCTCGCGGAGGAGTGGCTCCACGTCGAGGCCGAGCACGCCGGCGAGCAGATCGCGGTGGCGATGGCCTTCTCGGTGGCGGGTGCGCTGGCGCTGGCCTGGTTCCGCCCCGGGCGCCTGCCCGCCGAGGCGACGGTGGGCGCCTCGTGGGTGATCGCCTCGTCCGGGGTCGTGCTCGGGGCGAGCCTCCTCGTGCACGCGGCGCACGATCTGGGCGGGATGGTCTTCGGGAACGCGGTGGCGGTTCCGGCGGTGGACCTCTGGATCATCGCGGGGGTGACCGGCCTGTTCGCGGCGGTGCACACGCTCTTCGAGAAGGAGCTGCGCTTCTCGTCGTTCGACCCGGAGACCGCCCGGGCGCTGGGCGTGAACGTGCGGCTGTGGGACGCCGTGCTCTTCGCGATGATCGGGCTCTCCATCCCGGCGGCGGCGCGCGCGCTCGGGGCGCTGCCCGTCTTCGCGTTCCTGACGCTGCCCGCCTCGGCGGCGCTGCTCCTGCGGCTGCGCCTGCGGGCCGCGCTCGCCGCCGCGACGGCCATCGGCGTGGCGGCGGCCGGAGGCGGCTACGTGGCCTCCTGGCTCCTCGAGGTGCCCACCGGCGCCGCCATGGTGGCCGTCGCCGCGCTGTTCTTGCTTCCCGGGCTGGTCCGAAAATCTGCTTGACGTATTGCGGCGTTGCGACTACATACGCGCCCGCTTCCACGCTGACGCGGGGTGGAGCAGCCAGGTAGCTCGTCGGGCTCATAACCCGAAGGTCGAAGGTTCAAATCCTTCCCCCGCAACCATTCTCCGCAGCCCCTGCCGGCAGTTCCGGCAGGGGCTGCGTGCTTCTGGGGTCGCGTCTCATCAGCCGGGTCGGGTGCCTCGTGGTCCGCGCCTCTCGCGAGGGCACCGAGCGCGAGCCGGGCTCCCAGCAACTGCGGGCTCCGCCGCGCCGACCCGCACCGCACAGGGCAACACCGGGCGTGATACCCTCTCGACGTGACCACGTGGGTCCCATGGGCGCGGGTCGGCTTGTCGGCGCAGCTCCCCGTCGAGGAGGTGCAGCGTCGCCTCGCGGAGCTGACCGCCGACTGGGTCGCGACGGGCCGGGCGACACCGGTGCCGCCGCCGCCGTGGAGGAGCGATGCCTTCGTGGCGACCTTGGGCGCCCCGTTCGTCTCGTCAACCCTGGAACGGGCCTGCCAGACGAAGGAAGCCCCGATCGCCTCCGGGCCAAGCGTCAGCGCGCGCCTGCGATGACGCTTCTCGGAACCGCAGCGGCACGGTTCCTCCGCCTGCGCGTCTCCGAGCAGGCCGGCATCGGCCCCCGGGCCACGGCGCCCCTCACCGACACGTTCCGCGCGCCCCCGATCGCGCGGAGGTGGGCGGCCGCCAGCAGCGGCTCCAGCGCGGCCGGCACCGGGCCGTCGACCCTCAGCTGCACGACCGCGTCCTCGGGGGTGGACCGGACCGCGTGCTCCACCTGCGCGCGGGCCTCCGCCGGCCCGAGGCCGTCGAGGGAGAGGCAGCGGATGGCCATCGGCCTCGCGCGCAGCGGCTGGAAGTCGATCGCGGCCACGCCGCCGGCCTCGAGATCGACGACGACGGCCCCCTTCGTCTCTCCCATCTCCGCGAAGGACGTGCGCTCCACCGATCCGGCGTAGACCACGCTCGGCCCGCGAAGGCCCCGCAGGACCTGGTGGCGGTGGACGTGCCCGGTCAGCACGACCGCGAGGTCCGCGGGCAGGTCGGCCCTCCGGATCACGTCCTCGCCGTCGCGGAACGTGAAATCCCCGGGCCCGCAGGTGGCGCCCTCGACGCACTGGTGCAGGCAGAGCACCCGCAGGTCCGCGCTCCGCTCGTGGCGCCGGGTCGCCTCGAGCAGCGACGGAAACCGCTCGCGCACCTCGGGGGCGTAGGGGAAGCCGGCGAACGCCACCCGTAGCCCCCGCGCCCGGAGGTGGACGGTGCGCGGCCGGTCGAAGACGTGGACGTTCTCGTGGAGGGCGAGGAGCGGGTAGGGCAGGCGGGACCGCTCGTGGTTGCCCGGGACGAGCAGCACCGGGATCCCGCGCTCGGCCAGGCGCCGGAGCGGCGCGAGCGCGGCCTCGGCGAGCCAGGCGGGCACGCGGCTGCGGTAGAGCAGGTCGCCCCCGTGGAGCACCACGTCCACGCCCCCGGCGAGCGCCGGGGCGAGCGCGGCCTCGAAGTTGCGGAAGAAGTCCTCTCCGCGCCGCCGCCGCGCCACCCTCGGGTGCGCGGGAAGGTCGATGCCGAGGTGGGTGTCGGAGACGAAGAGGACCCGCATGGGCGCATCCCTAGCGCGCGGCCCTGACGGCGGCGGCGAGAGCCCCAAGTATCTCTGGGCGCTTCGCGCGTTTTCACCCGACCCCCTCGACATGGTGCGACCATTCGTGTAGCGTCCACACCTAAACCGAGAGTGTTGCTGATGGCGCGGGCTCCAGGTCTCGCGCAAGGGGAAGCCATGCTCGCCGCGATCCGGACTTGCCGGACGGTCGCCGCCGCGGGCATCCTCCTTTTCCTTGCCGTCTCGGTGGCCGGCGCGGAGGACGTCGGTCACGTCGCGATCATCCGGCTGCCCGCGGCTTCGTACGCGCCGGAGGACTGGAACGCGCGCGCAGCGGCGGCCCGGGCTTTCTACGGGAGCCACGCCGACGCCTACGACTTCCTGGTCGTGTTTCCGGCGGTCCCGGTCGACGTCGGGGGAGCCACCGGCGCGGAGACGCTCGGGCGACACTTCGCGGTGCGCAACGCGGTATCCGGCATCGGTGTCGGCCCTATCGATACGGGCGGGCAGTACGGCAGCCAGAATCGCCTGAAGGGTTTCGTCGACGTCTATTCGCTGGTGCCGGGCGTGGCGCGGTCCGGACTCGACGCCGCGGTGGCGACCACCGCGCACGAGGTTGCGCACCAGTGGTCGGGCAGGGTGCGTGTCCGGGACCCGGCCACGGGGAGCCGGAGCAGCGCGATCCTCGGTGCCGACGGCACGCACTGGAGCTTCTATCTCGACTCGGACGCCTCGGTCCTCTACGGCTCCGACTGGCGGGACACCGGCGGGGGAACGTTCGTCGCCGACGCGTCGATGCGGCGCTACTCCGCGCTGGATCTCTATCTGATGGGCTTCCTGGACGCATCCGAGGTGGCGGACTTCGCGCTGCTCCAGCCGGTCGGCGCGCCGCCCTGGCCCGCCGATGCCCCGCCGCCGGCCGACGGAACGAGCGTCGCCGCGACCGCGCGCGTGCTCTCGGTCGCCGACGTCGTCGCCGCGGAGGGCCCTCGCGCCCCGTCCGCGGCGACCTCCCAGCGCATCTTCCGCGCCGCCTTCGCGATCGCGGTGGCCCCGGGGCAGGAGCCCACCGCGGAGCAGCTCTCCTTCGTGGACGCGGTCCGACGCGAATGGGCGAACCGGTTCTTCTTCATGACGCGCGGGCAGGCCCTGATGGAGAGCGAGCTCCTCGAATGGCCGGCACGCGGGGTTGCCGAGCATCCTTCCGTCACCGGTGGGCTGGATTGGCTGCTCGCTTCGCAGGGCGCGGACGGGGCATGGCGCGACTCGACCGGCTCCGTCATGCGGGAGACGCAGGCCTCGCTGGAAGCCGTCGCCCTGTTCGGATCCGACTCGAGGAGCAACGGGGTGCTTTCACGCGGATCTGCCTTCCTGGCGGCGGCCGGGCCCGTGGACACCGATTCCTGGTCCCGGCGGGCGCTCGGCCTCGTGGCCGCACGCGCGCCTGGCGACGTTCCACCGCCGCCCGCTTCGCACGCGAGCGATGGTGGATACGGCCTCTCGCAGGGCTACCGGCCGACCGTCATCGACACCGCCCTGGCGGGCCTCGCCTTCCAGTCGCAGGGGTGGTCGAGCGAGGCGGAGGCCGCGGCAGACTACTTGCTCGACGCGCAGAACGGAGATGGCGGCTGGCCGTTCGTTACGGGTGGCCCCAGTGCCGTCGAACCGACCGCGCGCGTGCTGCAACTCCTCGCGCAGCTGCCGGGCAACGCGCGCACGGAGTACGCCGTCCAGGCAGCCTACGCCTACTTCCTTGCGAACCGGCTTCCGGATGGTTCCTACGGCGAGGAGGTCGGCGCGCCAGACGAGACAGCGCTCGCGCTGCTCGCGATGGAAGCCTGGGGATACGAGCCGGGGGACGCGGGCGCCTCGGTGGACGCGCTCCTGGCGATGCAGCTCGCGGATGGAAGCTGGAACGAGTCCGTTCATGCCACGGCGCTCGCGCTCCAGGCGCTCCGGTCGCGCCTGGCACCGAACCTGACGGCGCTCGAGCAGGAGGTGTGGGCGCCAGCCCGGATCACCGAGGGCCAGCCGGCCGAGGTCGTCGCGACCGTGCGGCACGTCGGGCGCGCGCCCGCGGGCACATTCACCGTGGGGCTGTTCGACGCAGAGGGCAGGGCCCTCGCGGCGCCGCAGGCGGTGGCGGGCCTCGGCGCTGGCGCGACCGCGACCGTCACGTTCGCGGTGGAATCTGCAGGGCACGCCGGGAACCTGGTCGCGTACGTCGTCGTCGACCCGGATGGCCGGGTCGACGAGACGAGCGAGATCGACAACCGCGCGGCGGTCCCATTCGCCATCGATCCGGCGCCGGCCGGACCGGATCCGTTCGCGGCGGGACCGCTCGTCGCGACGCCTTCCGCGATCCGGAGCGTGCCGGCCATCCTCTCGGTGAGCGGGAGGGTAGGCAACCTCGGGCTCACCGCCGCGACCGGAGTGGAGGTGGCCCTCGTCGTGGCCAACGGCGTGGCCGCCACGACCATGATCGACCTGCCGCCGGGTTCGCTCGAGCCGGTGTCGCTCACCGCCACCGTGGCCGTGTCGACCGGTGCGGTTCCCGTGGCGCTCGTGGTGAATCGGCG